>NZ_CP048741.1:349070-351316 GCF_018336475.1 Romboutsia sp. 13368 | reverse complement strand
CCTCATTACCATTTCGGATACATCCGTTGCTTAAAAATGTCATTTTTTACTTTTCTAGATATATTAATATTACTTTAATTCAAAAGTTATCAACAAATTTTTATGCAGTATAAAATCCTAGTACGTAAAAAACTCTTATGTATATTATATATCCATAAGAGTTTTTTAATTAACGTTAATTTATACTTGTTTCTTCTTTTCCAATAAATTTATTATCTATATTTGTTACATTAGTAAGTGTTTTCTTATAAAAYATAGTAAAACATATTGATGTAATTATCACTGCAGTAATATCAGCTACTGGTTCTGCTAAAAGCACTGCAAATAGTTTTTCCTCTAGAATAGCTGGCAATATAAATATAAGCGGTACAAGTAAAATTATTTTTCTAAGTAATGCTAAGAAAAGAGATATTTTTGCTTGACCTAGTGCTAGCAATGTACTTTGACATGCTGCTTGTATACCAAACATAAAAATACCAGCAAAATAAATTTTTATACTCCATGAAGTTATATCTACTAATGCAGGGTCATTATTAAATATTTTTACTACCACTTGAGGTGCTATCATAAGAATTAAGCACATAAAAGTTGTATATGATAAAGTAGCCATAACTGTATATTTAAATGTTTTCTTTACTCTATCTATATTTTTAGCCCCAAAGTTATAACTTATTATAGGTTGAGCACCTTGAGTTACTCCATTAGCTGGAAGTAATATTATTTGCATTATACTGCTCATTATAGTCATTGCACCTACAGCTAAGTCTCCACCATATTTTTGTAATTGGCTATTTAATGAAACTAAAACTAAACTTTCTGTACTTTGCATTATAAATGGTGCTATCCCTAAAGCAAAAACTGGTTTCATAGTTTTTAAATCTATTTTAAGATATTTTTTTCTTAATCTAAGTATAGTATTTTTACTATTTAAGAACCTTAATACCCATATAGCTGATACAGCTTGTGCTACTATAGTTGCAATTGCAGCACCTTTAACTCCCATATTAAATCCAAATATAAGTATAGGGTCAAGAACTATATTTATTATAGCTCCTATAGTTACTGTCATCATTCCTATTTTTGCAAATCCTTGTGTATTTATAAAAGGATTCATCCCTAATGCAATTTGAACAAATACAGTTCCTATAAGATATATTCCTAAATAATCCATAGCATATCCTATTGTACTTTCACTAGCTCCAAATTTCCAAAGAATTGGTTCTCTAAAAATTAAAAATACAATCGTTAATGTTAAGGCTATTATTAATAATGATGCAAAGCTATTAGTCATTATTTTTTCAGCTGAATCATTATCTTGTTCTCCCATTTTTATTGCAGCAAGTGGTGCTCCACCCATACCAATAAATGCTGCAAATGCTGATACCAAAAGAACTATTGGGAATGCTACTCCAATACTAGCCATAGCAACTTCTCCATTTGGCATTCTACCTATAAATATTCTATCAACTATGTTGTATAAAACATTTACTAATTGTGCTATTATTGATGGTGTTGCCAATTTCAATAATAACTTTCCTATACTCTGACTTCCTAAATCTGTAGTTGAATTAGACATTTCATCACCCCTTATATATATTTTTATAATATTTAACTCTTTTATTAATATTTAACTCTTTTATTTATAATATAATTTACTTTAATAAGTATGTATTTTGAATGTATTTATAAAATAACCCTTTCTATTAATGATATTAAGTTTTTCTCAAATTTAATATCATCATCTTTAGTTCTTTTTCGTGGTCCTTTTGTTCTATGACCAGCATTTCTAATTTTTTTAGATAAATGCCTTGTAAATAATAGTTGATCTATATTCTCATTAGTATATAACATCCCGTTTTGATTTATAGGATATCCTCCTTTAGAAAGTACCATAGCTGCTAGTCCATAATCTTGAGTTACTATAATATCACCTTTATTTACTTTATTAACTAATGCAAAGTCAACTGAATCCGAACCTTTAGATAATACTATTGTTTCAACACCAGTTTTATTAATTATATGAGAAGTATCACACATTATTATAATCGGGATACTATAAGTTTTTGCTATCTTAATACTTATATCTACTACTGGACATCCATCTGCGTCTATTAAAATTTTCATCTACTACCTCATTCTAAATTTAATTAAATATAAAAAGTTTACTTAATCTATATTAATTCTATATCTATATTAAAACTATTTTTTAATTTAATTAATACAGACTTCTTTGAATRTAAAAACAA
>NZ_CP048741.1:348695-349060 GCF_018336475.1 Romboutsia sp. 13368 | reverse complement strand
TCCATTTTAAATTTAACCTAATTAATACAGACTTCTTTGAATATAAAAACAGCTTTAATCATAAGATTAAAGCTGTACATTGGAGGCGACATCCAGATTCGAACTGGAGATCAAGGAGTTGCAGTCCACTGCCTTACCACTTGGCTATGTCGCCACATCATTTATAATATAATTGTATGTTTATTATCCCACTTTCGCAACAATTTTATTAATTTTTTTAAATTAAATTTTAGACAGAAAATACATTAATATAAGTAAAAACTACAAAATTATTTTTATTTTATAGTTTTTCCCATATTATCAATATATTCAAATATAGTTATATTAGAAATATCTTCTTCTTTTTCAATTAAATTTAATACAGT
>NZ_CP048741.1:345106-348679 GCF_018336475.1 Romboutsia sp. 13368 | reverse complement strand
TTTTAGATTTTTTCAGTACCACTAACTATAATATAAAAAAATATTCTAAATCTGATATTATTGCAATTGAAGGTGATACTTGTACTTCTATTGGATTGGTTTTAGAAGGAAGTGTGGATATAAAAAGAACTCTCGGTAGTAAAGTTATTCATGTTTCTTCTTTTTCTAAGGGGGATGTTTTTGGAGAGGTTATAGCTTTTTCAGATATTAATATATATCCTGCTACTGTTATAGCAAGTAGCTCATGTGAAGTTATGTTTATAAATAAAATTGACTTTATAAAATTTTGTACTTGTAACGAAGAATTTTTAAGTATGTTTTTAAATACTTTAACTAATAAAATATTTCTATTAAACAATTCTATTACTAATTTAACTTTTAATAATCTTAGACAAAAGATATGTAATTTTTTGATAAATGAATATAAAGTTCAAAAAAGTAAAAACATAAAGTTAAATATGACTAAGGAAAAATTATCAGAATACTTAGGAGTTACTAGACCTTCTCTTTCTCGTGAACTTATAAATATGAAGGAAATAGGTTTAATAGATTATGATAGAAATAATRATCTAACGCTATTAAATTTTAGACAGAAAATACATTAATATAAGTAAAAACTACAAAATTATTTTTATTTTGTAGTTTTTCCCATATTATCAATATATTCAAATATAGTTATATTAGAAATATCTTCTTCTTTTTCAATTAAATTTGATACAGTAACTCCTAGTAATCTAATCTTTCCATTTTGTTTTTTTAAGTTTTTAACTAAGTTATATATAATTATTCTAATATCTTTAGTTTTATAAACCGACTTTTCTAAAGTAGAGCTCCTTGTTATTGTTTTAAAATCATCATACTTAATTTTTAGTGTTACCGTTTTACCTAATTTATTTGAATACTCTAATCTATTTGATACGTCTTCACAAAGTTCACTAAGTATATCTAAAACATCTTCATCGTCTATATCCAAATTATTACTTAGTGTAGTTTCAGAACCTATTGATTTACGCTCTCTATAAGGTTCAACACTTCTATAGTCTATGCCTCTAGCTAATTGATAAAAAATATATCCTCTATTTTTAAATATTTTTTCTAATTGACTTAAATTTAATTGTCTTAAATCGTAACCATTATTTACTCCTATATTTCGAAGTTTTCTCTCAGTAACTTTACCTATACCATAAAACTTATCTATAGGTAAATTATCTAAAAAATCTTGTTTATTATTAGGTGTTATAACCTTTAATCCATTTGGTTTATTAACATCCGATGCTAATTTTGCTAAAAATTTATTGTATGATACACCTGCTGATGATGTTAACCCAGTTTCCTTTAATATATCTTCTTTAATCATTTTTGCTATATCCGTAGCATACATAATATTTTTTTTATTATTAGTAACATCTAAAAAAGCTTCATCTAAAGATAATGGTTCTACTAAATCTGTATATCTAAAAAATATTTCTCTTATCTGTGAAGACACTTTTTCATATACATCAAATCTAGGTGGTACAAAATATGCATATGGACATCTCTTATATGCAATACTAGAAGGCATAGCTGAATGTATACCATATTTTCTAGCTTCATAAGAACATGTAGCTACAACCCCTCTACTATTATAGTGTCCTCCAACTATAACAGGTTTACCTCTAAGTTCTTTATTATCTCTTTGCTCTATAGATGCATAAAAAGCATCCATATCAATATGAATTATCTTTCTTATTCCTTCCATATGCATCACCTTTCTATAAAATATATAAACTTACTATCTACTTTTTAAAATTTATCTTGCAAAATATAGTAAAAACATTTAAAATAGATATTCCAAGGAACTAAGTTAATTAATTTCTTGATAACCGTATATTTATATTTATTTTTTTAATTATTATTTAATAATAAAGACCATAATACCCAAAAGGTAATATGGTCTTATATTTTATATATTATTAGTTAGCATAATAAAGATTTTGTGATGGATATTCAGGATCACTTGTAACATCTATTCCAAGTTCTCTAAATGTTTGCTCATCATTCTTACTTAATATAGTTGTTGAGTGAGCTTGAGCTCCTTTTAATAAAGGTAATTTATCAAGTACAACTTGAGCTGTTGGATTTGTAACAGCACATATACTAAGTGCAGTAAGTATTTCTTCACAATCTAACTCAGGATTTCTACTTCCTAATGTTTTAGTTTTTAAATTTATAATTGGTTCTAATATAGCTGGAGATATTAAGTGTAATTCATCATCTATATTAGCTAAAGTTTTTATAGCATTTAATGTTGCCGCTGCAGTTGAATTCATTAAATCTGAACCTTTACCTGTGATTATTCTTCCATCAGTTAATTCCATAGCTACTACTGGACATGCATCATTTTTATCAGCAGTTTCTTTTAAATTACTACTATAATCTCTTGCAGGCATAACTACCGTTCTATCTTCTGGCTTTAAGTTAAGCCCTTCCATTATCATTCTTATTCTTTCATAAGCTCCTTTATCAACTTGTCCTTTTTTGTATTCACAAGCTGTTTTAAAGTATCTTCTTATAATTTCTTGTCTTGAGGCTTCAGCTACAACTTCATCATCTACAATACCATATCCAACTCTATTAACACCCATATCTGTTGGTGATTGATATATAGATTCTTTTCCTGTTATTTTTTCTATTATTTTTTTAAGAACAGGGAAAAGTTCTAAATCTCTATTATAATTTACTGACATTACTCCATACTTTTCAAGATGGAATGAATCTATCATATTTACATCTTTTAAATCAACTGTTGCAGCTTCATAAGCTATATTTAAAGGATGTTTTAAAGGTACGTTCCATACTGGGAATGTTTCAAATTTAGAATATCCAACAGCATTACCTCTTTTATTTTCATGATATAATTGGCTTAAACAAGTTCCTAATTTTCCACTATTTGGCCCTGGTGCTGTTACAACAACTATAGGCTTAGTAGTTTCTATATATGGGTTTGCTCCGTATCCTTCATCACTTACTATAGTGTCAACATCTGATGGATACCCTTTTGTTGGAGCATGCTTGTACACCTTTATACCTCTACGTTCTAATTTATTTATGAAAACTGTTGTAGCAGGTTGTCCTTCATATCTAGTTATTACAACACTATTTACATCAAGTTCATAACTTCTTAAATCATCTATTAATCTTAAAACTTCCATATCATAAGTAATACCGAAGTCTCCTCTTATCTTGTTTCTTTCAATATCTCCTGCATAAACACATATTACAACTTCTACTTTTTCTTTTATATGTTGTAACACTTTTATTTTTGCATTTTCATCGAATCCTGGTAATACTCTCTTCGCATGTAAATCTCCAATTAGTTTACCWCCAAATTCTAAATAAAGCTTATCAAAGTTATTAACTCTTTCTAATATGTACTTTGATTGCTCTTCTAGATATTTTTTATGATCGAATCCTATCTTCATACCTACACCTCTCTAAATTATTTAATTTTGATAACCGTATATTTATATTTATTTTATTTATTTAGTGTAATAATTTTATATTTTTCTACACTTTAAGACTATATTATACATT
>NZ_CP048741.1:342524-345094 GCF_018336475.1 Romboutsia sp. 13368 | reverse complement strand
ATCTGATTTTAATGGATATTTTATAATTGAAGAAAGTTATTATGAGATAGGAAATAGAAAAAATATATTACCACATCTATTTTTATTTAAGTTAAATGAAAATAATCAAGTTCTATTATACATTTAAGTTATTATTTTTTCAATATTAATTTATATTTATTTAAACACTTATTTATTTTATAAATTATGTACTTTTATAAAGTAATAAATCATGGTACATATACTAATCTGCACAGTATTTTTAAATATATTTTCAATAAAGTTAAAGTAGAGGTATTATAGAGTATTAAATACTCTATAATACCTCTACTTTATTATTTCATTAATACATTAAAATATTAACATCCACCAAAGAAATCTCCAGATGCACAAACTATTAATAATAATATTAAGAATGGTATCCAAGCACATATATCTATTTCACACCAAACTTCTTGGAACGCTAAGAATAAGAAGAATAATACTATTATCCACCATGCTCCACCAAATCCACAATCTCCAAAAAATCTATCTAACATTTTGAGTCCCCCTGTTGTAATTAATTTATAGAGTTTTTCTACTCTTAATCTATACTATGATAGCTTATTAAAATTTGTCCTTATTTTTTAAATTTTATTTTTAAACTTCCATAATTATAGGGAATACANNNNTTTTAATCTATACTATGATAGCTTATTAAAATTTGTCCTTATTTTTTAAATTTTATTTTTAAACTTCCATAATTATAGGGAATACAATAGGTCTTCTTTTAGTTTTATGATAAAGTAATTGTTCAACAGATTTTCTTACTCCATTTTTTAATATTTGCCACTCTATTATATTTTTATCTAAGCAACGTTCTACTTCATCTTTTGATACTTCCTTTATTTGATTTATTAAATCTTCAGATTCCCTTGCATATATAAATCCTCTCGTTATAATATCTGGTCCAGATACTATACTATAAGTTTCTTTTTCTATTGCAACAACTATAGTAACCATACCATCTTTAGCTAGATCTCTTCTATCTCTTAAAACTATATTGCCTACATCTCCTACGCCTATTCCATCTACAAATATAACACCAGTATGAACTTTTTCAGTTGATATAGCTTTATCTTTTGAAATTTCTAAAACTTGTCCAGTTTCTAATGTAAATACATTTGATTTATCCATACCTAATTTTACAGCTAAATCACTATGATGTTTTAAATGTCTATACTCTCCATGTACTGGCATAAAGTACTTTGGTTTTGTTAATGTATGAATTAATTTTAATTCTTCTTTATATGCATGACCAGATACATGTATATCTTCTAAATCTTCATATATAACTTCTACACCTTTTCTAAACAATTGATTTATTACTCTAGATACCAATTTATCATTACCTGGTATAGGAGATGCTGATATTATAAATAAGTCATCATTTTCTATTGATATATGTCTATGTGTTCCATATGCAATTCTTGATAATCCAGCCATTGACTCTCCCTGACTACCAGTTGTTATTATAGTAATTTTATCACTAGGATATTTATCTATATCTTCAATACCTATTATATTTTCTTCTGGTATATGAAGGTATCCTAACTCAATAGCAACATTTGATACATTTTCCATACTTCTTCCGCTAAATACAATCTTTCTGTCATATATTATAGATGCATCTGCAATTTGTTGCATTCTATGTATATTTGACGCAAATGTTGCAACTATTACTCTTCCCTTTGCATTAGATATTATTCTATTTAAAGTTTCACCTATAACTCTTTCTGATAAAGAATGTCCATTTCTTTCTACGTTTGTACTATCTGCCATTAAAAGCAAAATTCCTTCTCTTCCTAGTTGTGCTATTCTATTTAAGTCCATAACTCTTCCATCTATAGGAGTATAATCTATTTTAAAATCTCCTGTATGTAGAATTTTTCCTATCGGAGTATGTATACATAGTGCACAGGCTTCAGCTATACTATGAGTTACTCGTATAAATTCTATATTTAACTTATTGAATTTTATAAGCTCTCCAGGTATTATAGGTACTAATTTACTACTTGATATCATATTATGTTCTTTTAACTTACTTTCAACTAATCCTATTGTAAGTTTAGTTCCATACACCGGCATATTTATTTGTTTTAATATATACGGAATTGCACCTATATGATCTTCGTGCCCATGAGTTAAAAATAACCCCTTCACTTTATCTTTATTATCTAATAAGTATTTAATATCAGGTATAACTAAATCTATCCCATACATATCTTCATCAGGAAAGGATATTCCACAATCAATTACAACTATCTCATCTTCATACTCTATTGCAGTTATATTCTTTCCTATTTCTCCAAGTCCTCCTAATGGTATAACTCTTAAAACTTCTTTTTTCATAATAAATACCTCACATTCCGATTCTTTAATAAGCTTATATAAATTTAATCTATTGCTTAATATTTAATGTATTTTTATTATGTTCTATATAATATATAGCTTATGTTTTCCTCAATAGCTTATATTAATTCTAACTTTTATACTTAAAGTTAAATTAAATTAAAGAATTAGAATATTATTATGTTTTTTACAAAACTATT
>NZ_CP048741.1:342447-342516 GCF_018336475.1 Romboutsia sp. 13368 | reverse complement strand
GGTGTTTTTATGATTAATTTAAGCACAAAAGAAAGAATGTTATTAGAAGATGAAAAATCTCATGAGCAA
>NZ_CP048741.1:341611-341704 GCF_018336475.1 Romboutsia sp. 13368 | reverse complement strand
TTTTCAGTTTCTTGATTCACATAATCCAATATTTCTTGTGGTACTAAATTTTTAGTAGTAGGTGCTATTCCAACAGCTCCTTGTTCTAATCCA
>NZ_CP048741.1:340801-341592 GCF_018336475.1 Romboutsia sp. 13368 | reverse complement strand
TCTTTAAGTTCATTATTTACCGCTTTTTMTATTAMATCATAAACACCTATATCTACTCTTTTCATAGCAGATGTAATAACATTTTCTGGAGCTAAACTATTTTGGTCCATATCAACACCTATTGCATATTTATTCTTTTCTCTAGCCGCTTCTATTGCACCAGAACCAACATTTCCAGCTGCAGAGAATATAATATCAACATCTTTTGAAWACATTTGATTAGCTATAGCTTTACCTTTAGCTTGGTCTGTGAATGAGTTTGCATATTGAGATTGTATTTCTGCATCTGGGTTAGCAGCTTTTACCCCTGCCATATATCCGTATTTAAATGTATTTATAACACCTATATCCATTCCGCCTATAAATCCAACRTTGTTARTTTTAGTCATTCTACCAGCTATTAATCCTACTAGATATCCTGATTGTTCTGNNNTGTTGAATAATATACTTTTTACATTATCTTTACCTGTTAATTCTTCATCTACTAATACAAATTTTTGTTCTGGATATAAATCAGCTGCTTCTTCTATAGCTGGAGCTAATTTCATACCTACACCTAATATTAAGTCTACTTCTTCATCAACTAGTGTTTCTATATTTGTTGCATAATCTGAATCTTGCTTTGATTCTAAGTACTTAACTTTTACACCTAATTCTTTTTCAGCTTTTTGAAGACCTTCCCAAGCACTTTGGTTAAAACTTTGATCGTTTACTCCTGCTACGTCTGTTATCATTGCTACTGTTATAGTATCATCTGATTTATTTTCCTCTGTAGTTGAACATCCTACTAA
>NZ_CP048741.1:340120-340754 GCF_018336475.1 Romboutsia sp. 13368 | reverse complement strand
TAATCTATTGCTTAATACTTAATGTATTTTTATTATGTCCTATATAATATATAGCTTATGTTTTCCTCAATAGCTTATATTAATTCTAACTTTTATGCTTAAAGTTAAATTAAATTAAAGAATTAGAATATTATTATGTTTTTTACAAAACTATTTTTGTAAGTATTTATTATACTATCTAATATTTGTTATATTAATTTAACTAAAACAATAGCTATTTGTATTATGTATTCTTATTGTATTTTTAAAGTTTAAGTTATATTTACTATAATTATTTTCATMATATCTATTATAAAAATATTATTATATAAAGGTTGGTGTTACATATGGATAAAATATTTAATTTTCCATACAATGTTAGAGCTGTTGCAAGATTAGATTCTAATAATATAGTTCATAATCATCTTTATCATAATTCTCCTATAGGAAGAGTTGATAATAATATTATCTACGATAATGATAATAATGCTGTTGGTAGAGTTGATGATAATGGTACAGTTCATAATCATTATATAAATAATAGTCCTATTGGAAAAGTTTTAGAAAATGGATTTGTAAGTAGAGATGGTATCTTAGTTGGTAGAGTTGAAGGTGATAATATTCTATTGTCAGGGGCAGCTTACCTTCTATTATT
>NZ_CP048741.1:321141-340102 GCF_018336475.1 Romboutsia sp. 13368 | reverse complement strand
TTTTAGAAAATGGATTTGTAAGTAGAGATGGTATCTTAGTTGGTAGAGTTGAAGGTGAKAATATTCTATTGTCAGGGGCAGCTTACCTTCTATTATTTAAAGTAAATAAATAAAAAATAAGCAGGTTATACTTTATCTAACCTGCTTATTCTTTATTTATTTTATAAACTGATTTATAAATTCTATCATCATTGGTTTAAATATACCACTATAATCAACTATTTGAGCTATTTGATTATTATTAGATGTTTGACTATTATAATTTGCTATTTTAAAAGTAAGATATCCATTTTCATTATTAACTATATATCCTATATCTCTTGTATTAGATATTTCTACATCTCCCATGTCTACATCTAAATCTGTTATTACTTCTTTATTTGCACACAATATACCTTGAGAATAACTACTTATATCAGTTCCAAATAATATAAACTTAGTAGCTTCACTTTCATTTGACTTTACATATAAACGAGGTGTAAGCTCACTTTTTTTCATATCTATAGAAGTCAAATTATTATCTATAGCTTCGTCTAAGTTTTCACTCACTGTACTTATAAATTTATCCATATCAAATTTATCATTTTCTATTTTTAATATATTTAAAGTTTCTAAATTTTCTTTAGGTATATAATCTACTACATTTTGGAATACATGATATATATCTTTTATTTCATACCCTTTTTTTATGTAATTTTCTTTAACTTCATACTCTTCATCAAATTCTTTTAATAATTTAGGTAACTCTTCTTTAGTTTCTCCATCTTTTATACTAACTACAAAAGGTATAACCTTACTTGGTTTCATTAGGAATGTTTCTAATGGTTTTATCGTTTCATTAGCTTCTTTTATATCATCCTCTTCAAATGCCGCTTCTATACCATCTTCTAAAAAAGCTACTTCTACTTCCATTTCATAATCATCTAAATCTATTACGTTAGTTCCTGCAGGATACATTACTATTAATTTACTTTTATCGTATACATACCCAAATGAATAGTCTATCTCTAGTTGTTTCTTCATATGTAATCTCCTTAATAAAAATTCTACCTATATATTAACACAGTTATTTTCTATTTTATAGTATACCCATATATTTTCATAAAATAGTAAAAATATATCTCATATTACCTTGTTGAATAAAATAATTTTACTATACCATTAACTGGTTTCACTATATTTCTAATAAAAATTGAAATAATTATAATTATTCCAAATAAACCTGACAGAGGATATATTATATTTACAAGCATTGAAAATGGAAGTCTTGATGCTATAAATCCTATAAATGTACAAGCAACAGCAATAAAAGTAAATTTATTTGTTTTTTCTTCTGAAAAACTATCACATACACTCCATAAAAGTGGAACTGCTGTTGTATATATTCCTGCTATTAACATTAATGAAAACATCATACCTACTACAGGTCCTATATTTTTAGCCATATATAATGTTGGTATTTCTGTTATATATGTATTTTGAATATCTGACATTATTCCCAGATTTAATGTCATAGCTGCAACCATAAAAACTATTCCACCTATAACACCACCCCAAATACAATTTTTCTTATTACTAGCAGTTGCTCCTACTCCAGCCAAAAATGGTGTAGCTATTATTAAATTTAAACCACTATACACTATACCCGTAATCCACCAGTTATCAACCGCCTTATTCATATTTAAAGTTCCTATAATTTCATTGGCCATATGCAATGAGTCTATATTTCTAAATATAGTAACTATTCCAACACCTATAGATATCATTGCTATCATCGGACCTATATTACCTAATATACTTATAACTTTATTTATTCCAAGAAGAACTGATACTAAAGTTATAATAGCTAAAATCATTGAACCTAAATTTTTACTAATTCCATAATACTGATTTATAGATGCTCCTGCTCCAGATAACATTACTATAAAGCTACAAAAGAAAAATATTGGCATAAATATTTTAAATAAATTTCCTATATGTTTTCCACATAAATATGTAAATATATCACTACTTGACCTTAACCTTGCTTTATTTCCTATTTTAAGTAAACTAGCACCACAGTATGACATTATTCCCATGCATATAATATTAGACAATATACTTATCATTCCATGAGCTGAAAAAAATTGCATAATCTCTTGTCCTGTAGCAAATCCTGATCCTATACACACTGATATATATGTACCTGCAAGTGTAAAAATCTCTTTAATATCACTTTTGTTTTTCATATATTATCCTCCTAAGCATAACTTTCTTTTAAATATATATGCTTGTTCATTATATAAATACATAAAAAATCTATTTAATTTAAGTACATATTGCATATMWATTTAATTTAAGTACATATTGCATATAAAAATAAGGTATCTATAAAATATAGATACCTTACTAAAATAAATTTATATTATTATATTACTTATTTTTATGCTACTTTCTTTAGAGGCTTTGAGTTATATAAGTCTAAGTTTAAATCATTTTCGCTATTTGATACTATTAATGTAGCTATATTATCACCCATTACATTTACAGTAGTTCTAAACATATCTATAATTCTTTCAACTCCCATAATCAATCCTATTCCTTCTAAAGGTAACCCTACAGATGTAAGTACCATAGATAGCATTATCATACCAACACCTGGAACACCAGCTGTACCTATAGATGCTAATGTAGCAGTTAATATTATTGTTATCATATCATTTATTCCAAGGTCAACTCCATATATTTGAGCTATAAATAACACTGCAACACCTTGCATTATAGCTGTTCCATCCATATTTATAGTAGCTCCCATTGGAATCGTAAATGATCTTGTAGTTTTTCCTACACCTAATTCCTCCATTATTTCTAAACTAACTGGAACTGATGCGTTGCTTGATGCTGTTGAAAATGTTACAGCTGCAACTCTTGTAAATTTATTTAAAAATGGCTTAATACTTTGTTTTGTGAATAATTTAAATAGACCTCCATAAACTACAGTTACATGTATAATCATTCCTAATAATACAATTAGTATGTACTTTAATAATACTATAATCGCATCACTTCCAACTGTAGCAAATGTACTTGATACCAATCCAAATACACCATATGGTGCAAATAACATTATAATATTTACCATTTTCATGCATAACTCATTTGCACTTTCAAATATAACTTTTATTGGCTCTGCATTTTTTCCAACTAAGTTTAAAGCAATACCAGTTAATAGTGCAAAGAATATAACTTGTAACATCTCACCATTAGCTAATGATTGTATTGGGTTACTCGGTATTATATTTAATATTATATCAACTAATGATTTTGATTCTCCAATTGTAACTTCACCTGATACCATATTACTCATATCTAAACCTGCTCCAGGCTTAAGTATACTTCCTAAAAATAAAGCTGTAATTACAGCTATTGCTGTTGTACCTAGGTAAAATAACATTGTTTTACCACCGATTCTTCCAAGCTTTTTTATATCTCCCATAGAAGCTGTACCGCAAATTAATGATACAAATACTAGAGGAACTACCATCATTTTTATAGCCGAGGTAAAACCACTACCTAATATCTTCAAAACTCCATTCAATAGAACAGTATCTTTTATATAACCTGATGGTAATTGCTTTAAAGCAATCCCAAATAAAAAACCTAATAATAATCCTAATAATATTTTCCCTGTTAATGTAATCTTCTTTTTCATAATAATTCTCCTCTATACGAACTTTATTTCCATTGTTACTATAATTATACAGCATATCGTTTTATTTGTACATAAAAAAATAAACTATCACTTTAATAATAGTTTATTTTTTATTATTTATTAAATTATATGTAGTTTATAGCTTTATTTTTTAAGGTTCATTGTAATTGTACATTTTTATTTAATTCGTTTTTTATAAAATTCATTAATTTATATCTTATAATTTAAAAAGGTAATTTTTCAATAGATATTTCATCATTTAAATTAACTTCATTAAATAAACTCTTTGAATCATAATAATCCTCTTCAACTTCTTTTACTGCTAAACAATCTACATTCTTATTTTTATAATCTAAAAATCTAAAAGAATTAGCTATAACTCTAGTTATATATCTATTTTCTCCATTTTCATTTTTATATTTATCAACTTTTATTTTACCTTCTATACCTATCATTCTTCCTTTAGTCATATATTCACATAAAATTTCTGCTTGTTTTCCCCAAACTTCTATATTTATAAAATCTGCTTGTCTTTCACCTTGTGAATTTTTGTATTCTCTATCTACCGCTAAAACAAAATTTGTTACTGCTCTATTTTTTTCACCTACATATCTTAACTCTGGATCCTTTATTAATCTACCAACTAAGGTTACATTATTCATATACTACCGCCTTTTATGTATTTTTTATTATTAATAAAATTATGCACAAAGACTTATAAGTATATACAAAAAAGCAGTWATAAAATAAGGYTATGTTAGCTAACTTCGTGATTAATTATATATAAAATAGGCTATAATATAGATATAAACTATATTTCAACTAATTTACAGAAAGGATACCTAATATTATGCCCAAAATAGATATAAAAGCTATGATAAAAGATTTAAAAAAGAATGAACTTACAGAGTTAATTTCAGTAGCACAAGAAGTATTAAGTAATTTATTTAATTCCTCTGAAATTAGAGATAATGTTAAAGAAAGCAGATTTTCTAAGGGATACGAATGTCCAAAATGCCAATGCAAAGATGTAAATAAAAACGGTAAGTCTAACGGAAGACAAAGATATATCTGTAAACATTGTCGTACAAGTTTTGATGAATTTACTATGTCTCCATTCTCTAATACAAAATTAGGCTTAGATAAATGGCTAAAATACTGTGAATTAATGATATTAGGACTTTCTATAAGAAAATGTGCTGAAGAAGTCGGAGTAGGTATTAAAACGTCTTTTTATATGCGTCATAGGATACTTGATGTAATCAATCTATCATTAAAAAATGATAAAGTTGAAGGTATAGTTGAAGTAGATGAATGCTTTATTAAGGAGTCTTTTAAAGGGAATCATTCTAAAAGTACTACATTTGTAATGCCTAGAAACCCTAGAAAAAGAGGTAAAGGTAAAAATGATAAGAAGAAAAGAGGAATATCAAAAGAGCAGATTTGTATAGAGACAGCAATTGATAGAAAAGGAAATATCCTTATGGGTGCTGTTTGTAATGGTAGAATTACAACAAATCAAATAGTTAACTTCTTTGACAATAAAATATGTGAAGATGCTACTTTTTGTGTAGATTCACATAAATCATATATGGGAATAAAGGACAAGTTGAACATAGAATTAAAGCAAGTTCCTAGAGGAAAATCAATGATAGATAGTGTTTATCATTTACAGCATATAAATGCTCTTCACAGTAGCTTTAAGAGATGGTTAATGACTTTTAATGGTGTATCCACAAAATATATCAATAATTATTTGGCTTGGTTTAAATTTCTACAACTAAGTAAGAAGAATAAAAAGAATGACCGAATTAAAGATATGCTAGTGAATGTAGCTACTAAAGATACATATGTAACTAGAGCCACTATTAGAAATAGATTCATTGAGTTAACCTAAAATAAGGAACTTTACTTCAAATTAATGAAAACATTTTGTAATTGGAAAATAATTGAATATTTTGTATAATATAATTAAGTTCGCAATTGTTATATATTACGAAAAATACTACTATGGGGGATTGGTTACAATGTATTTAAAAGATATATCAAGGAAATTAAAATTGGATTTACCTACTTTATACATTGCATTAAAAAAGAAAGAAACACCTGTTATTGCAAAAATATTTGCTATCATCACTGTAGGGTATACGTTATCACCTATTGATTTAGTGCCAGATTTTATACCGGTTTTAGGTTATTTAGATGACGTAATACTACTTCCAATGCTTGTATGGATAACAATTAAATTTATTCCAAAAGATATATTAAATGAATGTAGAATTGAATCTCAAAATATATGGGATAATGGTAAACCTAAAAAGTGGTATTTTTCAATACCAATCATATTAATATGGATATTATTATGTGTATCTGGTAAAATAAATCTAGTTCAGGGGGGATTATTATGGAAAATTTAATATTCATAGCTTATATTGGTTTAACATTATTTTTCTTAATCTACAATATAATATCGTATAAAAAGAAAAATATCATTTATACTATACGTAAAGGAAACATAAGTGTTATAAAAGATGATTATTATAAAATACAATTAATATTTTCTATATTAAATTGCATATTATTAATATTAGGGATTGTATTTATTTACAGTAAAATTGATATACAACTTTTTGTAGCTTTATATACTAGTGTCTATTGGTTAGTAAACTATTTATTAAAGTTTATAGCGATTAAAATGAAATATTTAAATGTAAGTTATGAATGATATTAATATATTACGAACAATTTGTAGTAAATTATAGAAAAAACCACATCTTAGAATTCAATGTATTTAAAAATCTAAGGTGTGGTTGTTTTTATGCCATATTTATCACGAAGAGGGCTAACATAGCCWAAATTTAATAATATCTCTTTTTTGATTATTCTATACTTCAACGAGATTTAGTACATTAAATATATTGAAAGACTTAGGTCTTATTTGTAAATTAAAACTATCATTATTTTTAGATATAATTTCTAAATACTTTTTAGAACTATATTTAATATCTATAACCTCTAATGTATTTTCTTCTAAACTTATATTTATATTTTTATCTTCAGTACTTCTGTTTATTAGTACTAATATTTTTTCACCATTATCATTAAATCTTATATATCCAAATATATCATCATCATTATTTATTATAAAGTCAGTGTCTCCATTAGTTAAGGCATTATATTTCTTTCTTGTATTTATTGAATCCTTGTAGAATTCTATCATATCTTCATCTTCATTTTTCCAAGGATATGTTCTTCTATTATCAGGATCAGTTCCTCCAGAGAGACCCGCTTCATCACCATAATAAATATACGGAATACCTTCAAATGTCATTTGAGTTGCAACTGCTAGTTTTACCATTTCATTATCATAATTTAACTCTGTCTTTATTCTAGTTATATCATGTGAACTAATTATATTTAAATTAGATTTAAACGATTCTTTAGGATAGTTTTCTTTTAATGTCATAAACTTATTTCTTAATTGATTAGATGTTATTTGACCTTTTAAAAAGCTAACTATATTATTTCTAAATGGGTATGCCATTACAGAATCTAATTGATCTCCAACAAAATAATTTCTTCTTTCTCCATAGCTTATCTTATTAGATGCATCTTCCCATACTTCACCTATTAATACAGAATCACTATCATTATTTTTTAACTCTTTCCTAAGTTCTTTTATAAATTTAGTAGGTAATTCATCTGCAACATCTAATCTCCAACCTTTTATACCCATACCAGTCCATTTGTTTATAACGCTATCTACATCATATATAATATAATCCATATAGCTTTCATTAAGTTCATTTACATTAGGTAAGTCTTTAATTCCCCACCAACATTTATAATTATCTTTAGATCCTTCAAAATTATACCATGGTCTATATTTAGAATCTTCTGATTGATATGCACCTACTTCATCATAGTTTCCAAATTTATTAAAGTATTTACTATCTGCTCCAGTATGATTAAATACACCATCTAGTATTATATTTATACCTCTTTTACTTGCTTTATCTATTAATTCCTTTAGTATTTCTTCATCACCAAACATTGGGTCTATTTTCTTATAGTCACCTGTATTATATTTATGATTGCTCGAAGACTCAAAAATTGGATTTAAGTATATTATAGTAACTCCTATTTTACTCAAATAAGGTAGCTTTTCTATGATTCCTTTGAGATTTCCACCGTAAAAATCCCATCTTATTATTTCTCCATCTTTATCTTTTATATACATTGGTATATCAGACCAGTTTCCGTATATAAAACTATTTGGTTTTGGATTACTAGGCTTTTTATTTCTATTTCCGTTGTTAAATCTATCAACGAATATATTATACATTATACCTTCTTTGTACCATGATGGAACCTCAAAATCCTCATGCACTGTTATTTGATATTTATTTAAGTTTTCATATGAGTATTCAATTGTGTGTCCATCTTCGAAACTTTTTCCATAGAATATTTTTTGATAAGATCCATTTATATTTACATCTACTTCAAAATAGTAAAAATACAATCCAGTTTCATTAAATCCATTAAATTCACCTTGATAGTAGTTTCTATTTTCTTCTACTAAATCTATATGTCCAACTACATTATCTTCTTTCAAAATAACCCACTTAATGTTTAATACATCATATTCTTCATTTGTTCTTACTGCAATTCTAACTCCTTGATTTACTTTGATGGCTCCAAAAGGAGCCTTATTTTCCCAAGAGTTATAGTGTATTACATTCCTCATACTTCTCACACCCTTTAAACCAAATGTCCTCTGCATATTCAGCTATAGTTCTATCACTCGAGAACACCCCTGAGTTAGCTATATTTATCAAGGCCATTTCATTCCACTTTTCTTTATTTTTATATAGTTTATCTATTTTTTCTTGAGCATCTTTATAGTTTTCCATGTCTCTAAGAACAAAATATTCATCATTATAAGTTATTAAAGAGTCATATATTTGTCTTCCCTCTTTTTCCATATTTGGTATAAATCCATTTATTAAATCATCTACAACTCTTTTTATTTCTCTATTAGAATTGTATAAATCTAAAGCCGAATATCCTCCAAACTTATTATAATTTAATACTTCGTTTGCACTTAAACCAAATATAACTATGTTATCTTTGCCTACCTGGTCAAATATTTCTATATTTGCTCCATCTAATGTAGCTAAAGTTATAGCTCCATTCATCATAAGCTTCATATTTCCTGTTCCTGATGCTTCCTTAGTTGTAGTTGATATTTGCTCGCTTACATCAGCTGCAGGTATTATAAGTTCTGCTGTTGATACACCATAGTTTTCTATAAATACTACTTTTATTTTATTGTCTATTCTTGGGTCATTATTGATTTTATCTGCTAAAGAATTTATGAATTTTATTATACATTTTGCTAAGTAATATCCAGGTGCTGCTTTGGCCCCAAATATAAATGTTCTTGGTTCCATATCAAAGTTAGGGTTTTCTAACAATTCATGGTATAAATGTAATATATGAAGTGCGTTTAATAATTGTCTTTTATATGCGTGTAATCTTTTTATTTGTATATCAAATATTGAATTTGGATCAACATCTATGTTGTATTTATCTTTTATAAATTTAGCTAATTTCTTTTTATTATTGTACTTTATTATTCCTATTTTTTCTAATACATCTTTATCATTTTTATATGCTTCTAAATCTTTAAGCTTTTTCGTATCTTTTTTCCAATCTTCAGATATTAATTCTGTAATAAGCTCACTAAGTTCACTATTAGCATTTATTAGCCATCTTCTATGAGCTATACCATTAGTTTTATTATTAAATTTATATGGCTCATCTTCATAGAAATCTTTTAATACTTCTTTCTTAAGTAATTCTGAATGAAGTTTTGCAACTCCATTAACACTATGACTTCCAACTATTGATAAATTAGCCATTTTTATATCATTATTATCTATTATACTCATTCGATATATTTTATTATTATCATAATTTTTACTAATTAATTGATTTACATATCGTCTATTTATCTCTTCTATAATCATATAAATCCTTGGAAGTAAATGTCTTACCATATCTTTTGGCCATCTTTCCATAGCCTCTGTCATTATTGTATGATTTGTATAAGATATAGTATTTGTTGTTATATCCCAAGCTTCATCCCATGATAAATGTTCTTCATCTAATAATATTCTCATCAATTCTGGAATACAAAGAGTAGGATGAGTATCATTTATATGTATTGCCACTTTTTCATTTAGATTTTTTATATCTAAATTCTTTTTCTTATATTTTCTTATTATATCTTGTATACCTGCACTTACAAAGAAATATTCCTGTTTTAATCTTAATAGTCTACCTGCATAGTTAGAGTCATTAGGATATAAAACTTGCGATATTTCCTCTGCATAATATTTATATTTTAATGCATCATCATAACTCCCATATGAGCTTTTCGCATTTAATGTTAATGGTCCAAAATCTCTACTTAGAACCTCACTCTTAAATAATCTTAATGTATTAATAGAATTATTTCTATATCCTATTATCGGTATATCATAAGGCATAGCCATTATTGGTATATAATCAGTATGGCTAACTTCTAATTTTCCATTTTTTTCAGTTAAATTTACATTTCCTTCAAATTTAACAACTATAGCTTTATTTGGCCTTACAGTCTCCCAAACATATCCACCTTGAGTTAACCAGTTATCAGGTACTTCTACCTGATAACCGTTTATAAATTTTTGTTCAAATAAACCATTCTTATATCTAATACCATATCCATGACCACTTATATCTAAAGATGCCATCGAATCTAAAAAACATGCTGCTAATCTACCTAAACCACCATTACCTAATGCAGGGTCAGCTTCTGCGTTTATTAGATTATCTAAGTTTATATCAAGTTCATTCAGACCTTCTCTTATTTCATTTTCTATTCCTAAATTTAATAAATTGGATTTTAGTTGTCTACCTAGTAAAAATTCTATACTAAAATAATATACTTCTTTTTGAGAATCTAGCTTATTATCTACCCATTTTTTAGATATTATATCTTTTATAACACTGCATAAAACATTTAATAACTGTTCATTTGTAGCATCTTTTATGGATTGGGCATATAAACTATACATTTTTGTTTCAAAACTTTGTTTAAATTCATTTCTATTGATTTTCATCAATATTTAATCACCCCTTTTAGTTAACTATCTCCTCATAAACTTTTATATATTCTATAGCTGATTTTTTCCAACTACTATCTGTTTTCATTGCATTATTAACTAGTTTCATCCAACGTTCTTTGTCATTATATAATTTTACAGCACTTCTTATACAATAAAGCATCTCATGCGCATTGTAATTTGTAAAACTAAATCCATTACCTTCTCCTGTATACTTATTATATGGTATAACTGTATCTTTTAGGCCACCAGTTTCTCTAACTATTGGAAGAGTTCCATATCTCATAGCTAACATTTGACCTATTCCACAAGGCTCAAATAACGATGGCATTAGGAACATATCACTTCCTGCATATATTTGTTGAGCAAAAGCACTGTCAAAAGTTATCCTTGCAGAAACTTTTTCTGGTAACTTAGAGTCATAGTAATTAAACATTGACTGGTATTGATGCTCTCCAGTTCCTAAAACAACTATTTGTACATTCTCTCTAGTTAATTCAGGCATCATATATGATATTAAGTCAAATCCTTTTTGTGATACTAATCTTGAAACAATTCCTATTAATGGTATGTCTGGATTTACTTCTAGACCTAAAACTTCTTGTAATTTAAGTTTATTTTCTATTTTTTTATCTATACTATCTATATCATAGTTAACAAATATATCTCCATCTGTTAATGGATTATTTAAATCATAATCTATTCCATTTAGTATACCCTTTAATTTATGTGATTTAGATCTTAAAAGACCATTTAATCCTTCACCATAAAATTCTGTTTGTATTTCATTTGAGTAAGTTGGACTAACAGTTATTACTTTATCACTAAATACAATTCCAGATTTCATAAAGCTTACTCCGCCGTAATATTCTATGTCTCCGTTATTATAATAATATCTTGGTATATCTAGTACATTCTCTATTATAGAATCACTAAATACACCTTGATATTGTAAATTATGTATTGTATAAACAGTTTTTATACCTCTATATTTTTTATCTTTACTATACTTTTCTTTTAATATTAATGGAATCATTCCTGTGTGCCAATCATTTAAATGAAGTACATCTGGATAGAAGTTTAATATAGACATAGCTTCAAGAACTGCATTACTAAAGAATGTATATCTTTCTGCATCATCTCCATATCCATATAGATATGCTATTTCTCCTTCTCTTTTGAAGTAATATTCATTATCTATAAAGTAAAATTTAACTCCGTTTAGCTCCATTTCTAAAAGTCCACAGTATTGTTTTCTCCAACCAACATCTACACTAAAAACTGCAACTTCTTTTAATTGTTCCTTTAAGTAATTTGGCATAGTTGAATATTTTGGTAATATTACTCTAACATCTACACCTTCTTTTTTTAAAGACTTAGGCAATGCATAAGATACATCGCCTAATCCCCCAGTTTTTGCAAATGGCCAACATTCTGCTGTTGCATAAAGAACCTTCACTAAAATATTCCCCCTTTATATAGTTGTATTTTTTCCAATTACTACTGGATATTCTATGTCTCCACTTAATTTTTTACCTTCTGATATGTATACATTTTTATCAAATATAACATTTTCTAATTGTGCATCTCTTTCTACTATACAATTTTGCATTACAATTGAGTTTTCAATTACTGCACCTTCTTTTACATGAACTTTTCTAAATATGATACTATTTTTTACAGTTCCTTCTATTACGCACCCTGTAGCTACAAATGAATTTTCAACATTTGCACTGTCTGAATATACAGTTGGAGATTGATTTTGCTCTTTTGTAAATATTTTTCTATCTGAATATAATAATTCTTCTGCTATATCTTCTTGTAACAATTCATCTTTCATTGAATAGTATGATTTTATTGAATTTATACATTTAAGATATCCTTTATATTCATATGCACCAATCTTTAATTTATTAACAGATTCAGCTATAAAATCTTCTATATATGAATGAGTTCCCTCACTTACACACTTATATATAGCATTTATAAAATCTGTACGCTTCATTATATACGTTTCCATAGATACATTTGCATTCTTTAAAGTTCCTAAATTAGTACCTATATTAACTACTTTATCTCCCTCTATGTTTAATGTTGATGTTTCAAGGAAATCACTATCTGCATTATCTATATTTTTGTAAAGTATAGTTATATCATTATCTGATTCTTTATGATATTCTATAAGCTTTGTATAATCTATATTAGCTACCATATAACTTGGCGCTATTAATATATATTCTTCTTCACACTTTTCTATATAATCTATGTTAGCTAATATGTTATATATATCTCCACTTCTGTATGGATATTTATTTCTATCTTTTGTATTTTCAGGGCTAAATATAAATAATCCACCTGTTTTTCTACTTAAATCCCATTCTTTCCCGCTACCTATATGGTCTGTTAATGATCTATATTTTTCCTTAGCAAATATTCCAACATTATTTATACCTGAGTTCACCATATTTGAAAGTGAAAAATCTATAACTCTATATCTACCTGCAATTGGAAGAGATCCTATTGGTCTTACATTTGTAAGTTGATTCATTGTTACGTCTTTTCTATCGTCTAAATTTATTATTCCTACACACTCGCTTCTCATTATTAAAATCCCCCTTCTAACTCAAGCTCAGCTTTTACAACTTCATACTCAGATATAACATTTATACTATCTTGTTCTCTTATTATAGTATTATCCTCTATTACTGCACCTTCACCTATCATTGCTTTTTCTATTATTACGTTCTTACCTATCTTTACATTAGGCATTATTACAGAATCTTTTATTATACTATCTTTACCTACTGATACCCCATGTGATAAAACTGAATGTTCTACTTGTCCTAGAACTCTACACCCATCTGCAATTAATGACTTTTGTATTTCAGAATCTTTACCTATATATTGAGGTGGCATTGACATAGTATTTGTATATATTCTCCATTTAGAGCTATTTAAATCTATTTCATCATTAGATTTTATAATATCCATATTAGCTTCCCATAAACTTTCTATAGTACCTACATCTCTCCAGTATCCTTTAAATGGATATGCAAACATTGGTATTTGATCTTCTAACATTTTAGGTATTAAATTTTTACCGAAATCATCATAATTTGCACCATTATTAACTTCTTCAAAATATCCTTTTAACATTTTCCAATCAAATATATATACACCCATAGATGCTAAATTACTTTTTGGATTAGCTGGCTTTTCTTCAAATTCATATATAGATGTATCTTCATTAGTATTCATTATCCCAAATCTTGAAGCTTCATCCCAAGGAACTTCTATTACCCCAATAGTAGCTTTTGAACCTGTTTTTTTATGATGTTCTAACATTTTACTATAATCCATTTTGTATATATGATCTCCTGATAATATTAATACATGTTCAGGATTATAACTGTCTATAAAGTCCATATTTTGATATATTGCGTGAGCAGTACCTCTATACCAATTTCCTTCTTTTTCATTCATATATGGTTGTAGTATATGTACTCCACCATTTATTCTATCTAAATCCCAATGGCTTCCTGTTCCTATATGTGAATTTAATATTAATGGTCTATATTGTGTTAAAACTCCCACTGTATCTATTCCTGAATTAGAGCAGTTGCTTAAAACAAAGTCTATTATTCTATATTTTCCTCCAAATGAAACTGCTGGTTTAGCAATTCTTTTTGTGAAAACTCCTAATCTTGAACCTTGACCCCCTGCTAAAATCATAGCTAGCATATCTTTTTTCATTGACATATCCCCCTTAATGTATATACATCTATTTATAATTTTTTAGTTTTAGCTTTTAAACTTACTTTTCTACTTCTCTTACCACCTATTGATACTTTATCATTAGTATCTATTTGTATAGTATCTATATTTAATTCTTTTCCTTTTATAAAGGTAACACCTAAAGGTGGTACTTTTATTACTATGTGATGATTTTGATTATGCCACTTTTCTGGATATGACCTTAAATCTGAATTTTTCATTGTCTGATTTGATCCCCAATATTTTTCATCATCAGTATTTAATATTTCTTCATAAACTCCATCATATGGTACTCCTATTTTATAACTATAGTAAACTACAGGAGTAAAGTTTATAACAGCTATTACAAAGTCTTTTGGATTTTTACCTTTTCTCATTAAAGTTACTATACTTTGTTCACTATTATGTGGATCTATAAAATCAAATCCTTCATATGTATTATCAATTTCATGCATAGCTTTTTCATTTCTATATAAATTATTTAAATCCTTCACATATTCCTTCATTTTTATATGAGGTTCTCTTTCTAGTAGTTCCCATTCTAGTCCATATGCATATCTCCATTCTAATCCTTGTCCAAACTCTGACCCCATAAATAATAATTTTTTACCAGGGTGCATCATATAATATGCATATAATGTTCTTAATGATGCAAATTTTTGCCAACAATCTCCTGGCATTTTATCTAATAATGATTTTTTACCATGAACAACTTCATCATGTGATAATGGTAAGATGAAGTTTTCTGAGAATGCATACATAAATGAGAATGTAATTAAATCATGATGATGTTTTCTATATATAGGATCCATCTCCATATATTTTAATGTATCATTCATCCATCCCATGTTCCATTTATATGTAAATCCAAGAGCACCAGAATAAGTTGGACCAGTAACCATTGGCCATGCTGTAGATTCTTCTGCTATTATAATTGGATTATTAACTTCAGCATAAATAATTTCATTTAATCTTTTTATAAAGTCTATTGCTTCTAAATTTTCTCTACCACCATATTTATTAGGTCTCCATTCCCCAATATCATAATCTAAGTAAAGCATACTAGAAACTGCATCTACTCTTATTCCATCTATATGATATTCATTGAACCAATAAAGTACGTTAGAAATTAAAAAACTATTAACTTCTGGTTTTCCTAAATCAAAATGAGCTGTTCCCCATCCAATATTTTCAGCTTTTAAAGGGTCTTCATACTCAAACTGTGATGAACCATCAAATTTATATAGTCCATGTTCATCTTTACAAAAATGACTATAAGCAAAATCTAATATTACTCCTATACCATTTTCATGACACTTATCTACAAATGCCTTAAATTCTGTAGGCGTTCCGTATCTACTTGTAGTACCATAATATCCTATAGTTTGATATCCCCAAGATTGATCTAAAGGATATTCAGTTATAGGCATTAATTCTATATGTGTATACCCCATATCTTTCACATATTCTATCATTTCATATAATTCTTCATATGAGAAAAATTCACCGTCCCATTTTCTTTTCCAAGAACCTAAATGAACTTCATATATATTCATTGGATTTTCATTATGAACAATTTTTTGTTTTTCTCTTTGCCACTTTCTATCATTCCATTTGTAGTTATCATATGTATATACTATAGACGCTGTATTCGGTCTTTTCTCTGCATATACCCCATACGGGTCCGATTTCATTCTACTAACTCCATCACATCCGATTACATTATATTTATATGCCTGTCCTGGCTTTACATCAGTTAAAAATATAGTCCATATCCCACTATTTTCTATATTTATCATAGGATATGCCCCTCTATCCCAATTATTAAAATCCCCAGTTAAGAAAACTTGTTTTGCATTTGGAGCCCATACATTAAAACAAAATCCTATCTTTCCATTATATCTAGATTTATGACATCCTAAAAAGTTATAACTATCGTACGATTTCCCACTTTTAAATTTCTCTATATTTTCAATCCTAATAATCTCTTCATAATCCGGTATTTTTTTATATGCCATATATGACCTTTTCCCCCTTGACTATCTAAATTTATTATTCGTTACTTAATTATATAATAAAAAATACAYTATTTTATAAGAAAACGTTATAAAAATTCAGACATTTAATTGGTTTTTAATTTATTTTTTTACAAATACCTACATTTATGATAAATTTCTTTTTTATCACCTTTTTATTAAGTTTTCTGTTAAATTWTTTATTAAAATAAAAYTATAAAYAGTTTTTATATTATAAAATTTTAGGAATAAAAAAACCTCTATTTGATATAATAGAGGTTTTATATATATAATTATTATTCACTATCTCCTAAAACTTCTTTAATTCCTTTAAATGTTCCTAAAAACTTAACTGTATCAGATGGAAGAACAAGCTTAGTTGCATTTCCATTTGCTACTTTTTCTAAGGCTTCTATCGACTTAAGAGCTATCATATTATCATCTAATTCAGATTCTTTCATAGCTAAAAATACTTCTCTTAGCCCTTGTGCTGTTGCCTTTTGTACATTTATTATTATTTCAGCTTCTCCTTCACCTTTTGCTATAGCTATTTTTCTTATTGACTCAGCTTCTCCCTCTGCTTTAAGTATTGCTGACTGTTTTTCCCCCTCTGCTTNAAGTATTGCTGCTGCTTTATTACCTTCTGCCTGAAGTATAGACTCCCTTCTTTCTCTTTCTGCTCTCATCTGCTTTTCCATAGTTACCTGTATATCATGAGGTGGCATAATATTTTTTAATTCAACTCTATTAACTTTTATTCCCCACTTATCAGTTGCTTCATCTAATATAACCCTCATTTTTGTATTTATTATGTCTCTAGACGTCAATGTTTCATCTAAATCTAGTTCACCTATTATATTTCTAAGTGTTGTAGCCGTTAAATTTTCAATTGCAACTATAGGATTAGCAATTTCAAATGTATATCTTACTGGATCTGTTATTCTATAATAGACTACTGTATCAATTTGCATAGTTACATTATCTTTAGTTATAACTGGCTGTGGTGGAAAATCTACTACTTTTTCTCTTAAGTCTATAACATAGCTCATTTGATCTAAAAATGGAACTAAGAAATGAACACCTGTATCAGCTACTTTTAGAAACTTACCAAGTCTCATAATTATTCCTACTTTTGATTGTTTAACTACTTTTACACAAGATAATCCTATTATAACTATCGTTAATAATATTACTATCGGTAACATTAAGCTAAATATAAAATCCATATACTAATCCCCCTATTAATTAATCTTCTTTACTACTACCTTAACACCCTCAATTTTTAATACTTCTACTATTTCTTCTTTTTCTATTATCTCATTATTATATGATATTGCACTCCAAGTTTCCCCTTCTATAATTACAATCCCTATTTTATTTGGATATATAGTTTCTTTTACTATACCCTGTTTATTAATAATTGCCTGTAAATTAGTGTTGTATTTATAATTTTTATCCTGTTTTATAAACTTTTTAGTAGCTATAATTAGCATTGATGTAGAAATTATTGAAAATATTATTATTTGTATCAAAATACTATCTATTATATTACTTAAAAATATTAATATAATAGCACCTATACTAAACCAAATTAGTGTTAATGTAGTTGTCATAAGTTCACCTATTGCAAATAAAATAGCTACAACTAACCATACTAATTTCATTTTTCCACCCCTTACTAAATAAGTTAAATCTATATAATTAATTCTATTCCAGTGCTACTAATTTTAATATAAAATATACATATTATTTATCAATTTATATTTTGAATTATGTTTATTCATATTATTTACTTTCCATAAATAGGTTTTTATTTTTATATAAATATTCCCATCCTGAGTATAAMGTCAGTAATANNTTTATAATAAAAAGAGTCCTTAATATTTAAAGGACTCTTAATATATAATTAAACACTAACAACTCTTTCTTCAACTAAGTATTTGTCTATTATATTATTTAATTGCTCGTTATTTTCTACTATATATTCTTCATAAGTCAATTTAGAATCTTCTACTGATTTAGCTAATTCATATAAAAACATTGGAACATTCTCTCTAGTTATATCACCTACAAAAGAACCTAACCTTGTGTTATCTTTTCCTCTTTGTCCACCTATATAAAGTTCAAATGCTTCTGTAACTACATAATTTGCTCTTTTTTTCTTAAAATCCTAATATACCCATTTAATGTGTTCGACAAGAGTTCGTACATCCTGATATTATTACTCATTAATTATAATTTCTCTCTATAAATAAGTCGCTTTATAAATGGATGCAAGACACAAATAAAGAAAATAGTATATAATATTG
>NZ_CP048741.1:320411-321085 GCF_018336475.1 Romboutsia sp. 13368 | reverse complement strand
CACCTAAATTATCAGTTATATYCAATAGTCTTAGTGCTTCTTCTCCATTTAAGTTTCTTATATACATACCTTCATTCATAGCAAGTCTAATATCAACATCTTTTACATTTTGTATACATTCTAATATGTCTTTTAATGTATCTAACTTCAATATTCCCCCAATTGGATGGAAGTAAACAGTATATAATCCTTCTTGTTTTTGTTCTATTAATCTATCATGTTGTAAGTCTATTTGTATTCCTTCTTTATTACATTCACTCGCTGTAATATCTAAGTCTAAATTTTCACTTTCCATAACCTTAGCTAAATGTTCCTTATAACATTTAAGAGATTCTTCCACTCCCATTCTAGCAGTTATATATCTTGAACGAGCCTTGTTTTTATTATCATAATCACCTTCTGCCATAAAGAAACTAGTCATTGCTTCAACATGATATAAAATATCTTTTGGCTCTACTAGAGTATCAAACTCAATTGCTTTAGCTGCATTTTTACCTAATCCACCCGTTAAGTAAACTTTAAATAATTTTTTTCCACCTTTATTTATTGCCATAAATCCTAAATCTGCCACTTGAGAATTTCCACTATCTTTTTGACAACTTGAGAAAGATACCTTTAATTTTCTTGGTAGTTTATAAGTAGTTATTTTGCTCATAAAATGGTTGTTTACAGCA
>NZ_CP048741.1:320270-320403 GCF_018336475.1 Romboutsia sp. 13368 | reverse complement strand
TGGAGTAACATCAAATGCTTCTTCTACATCTACAYYTGATAATGGAGATATTGATACATTTCTCGGGAAATTTCCACCACYTCCACGTGTAAATATGTCATTTTTTAGTGCTTCTTCCATTGTGTCACAAACA
>NZ_CP048741.1:317996-319801 GCF_018336475.1 Romboutsia sp. 13368 | reverse complement strand
ATGCAAGACACAAATAAAGAAAATAGTATATAATATTGTAATTATATAATTTTTTTCTGATATATGTGTAAGTATTGGAGTTAAAGATATAACTATTGCAATAAGATATACAAACTTACCCATAATAAAATTCCCCCTCATTAAAATATTTCGTTGTAATTTATATAATCTATAAAGTATTTTTTATCTTATTTACAACTTTATTAAATATATCCCTTACTTCTCTTACATTTAATAATAATACTAAAGCTATATATGTAGCACTTCCTAATATTACAGATATAAAACATTTAATAGCCGTAAGTTTTCTAGATTCTACAATAAATTCATTTCCATAGTTAAATATTGAGTTATAAGTAAATTTCATTATTATAAACATTACTATAGATGCAATACATACCTTTATAAAAGTAATTAATATATAACTAAATCCTAATTTTCCTATCTTTTTCCTCAAAGATACTAATAAAAGTGCTGTAGTTACCATAGCTGATATAGAACTTGCTAAAGCAAGACCACCTATTCCAATTATCCTTACTAAAATTATAGATAATACAATATTTATAACTACTGATATCGTTGCATTTCTTACAGGTGTTTTAGTATCCTGCAATGAGTAAAATGACTTAGCCAATAATTCTTTCAATCCATATGCTAATATTCCTATTGAATAAAAAAATAATGCTGTTGATGTAAGATATGTATCATGTGAGTTAAAAGAACCATCTTCAAAAAGAACTTTAACTATTTCTGTTGAGAAACTTGTCATTATTACCATTATCGGCAACATTATTATTACTATCATATTTATAGATTTTGAAAGATTTATCTTGAATAATCTATTATTACCTTCACTAGATAATTTTGAAAGTATAGGATACATTATTGTAGATATTGCTACTGCTATAACTCCAACAGCAAACATATTTAACTTATTAGCATAATTTAGTGCTGTAATACTTCCACTATCTAGCGTTGATGCTAATGTTCTATTTACAACTGCATTTATCTGATTTATATATGAACCTAAAAATACTGGTATTACTAAAATTAGTATATGTCTTATATTTTCATCTTTTAAATTTATAGTAAACTTATGTTTATACCCTTTTTTTGTTAATAATGGTATTTGAAATAACAGCTGAGCCATATAAGCAATTAAAGTTCCATAAACCATAACATAAGAATTAGTTTTAGATGCTAATATAATAGATACTATGACTAATATATTAAATGGTATAGTTATAGCCCCTGAAATATATACATTTCCTGACGCAATTAAGTATGATGATACTAATCCATTTGTAGCTATAAACATCATGGAGAATATTAATATTTTAGAATAAATAACTGTTAAGTCAAAAACTTCTCCCTTAAATCCTACTGCAAATATTTTTACTATATATGGAGCAAATATTATCCCTAATAATATAAATAAAAAGCTGATTATAATAACTATATTAAGTATATTGCTTGTAAATTTATTTACTTCATTCTGGCCTTTACTTGACTTAATTTTGAAATATATAGGTATAAATGTTGTACCTAAAGCTGTACTTATACCATCAAATAAAACTATCGGTATGTTGAGGGCTGTAAGATATGCATCTGTTATCTGACCAGCTCCAAATGTCTGTGCTAATACTATATCTCTAAAAAATCCAGTAATTTTAGATGTTAATATTATAAACATTAATACTATCGTTGCTACCTTATCTTTCTTTGCCATAAATATTCCTTTCTTATATTTCTTATAAATTTATATGTATTATTAACTTAATATATATAAATTATTGTAAATAATT
>NZ_CP048741.1:308858-317977 GCF_018336475.1 Romboutsia sp. 13368 | reverse complement strand
CATAGTATTGTAAAAATATGCCATGACGTATAATAAAAGCGTATATCTATATAGATATACGCTTAATATATTAGTCTTGATTTGCTAATTTTTTATAACCTTCATATCTTTCTTTAGAGTACTTCTCAGCTAAATTAAATAACTCTTCAGCTACATCAGGGAATTGTTTAGCTATAGCAGAATATCTTACTTGAGCCATTAAGAAATCTCTAAAGCTTTCTTTTGGTTCCTTAGAATCTAAAGTAAATGGATTTTTACCTTCTTCTTTTAACATTGGGTTATATCTATATAAGTGCCAGTATCCACAAGCAACTGCTTGAGCTTGGTTAGCAGTAGTTCTTCCCATACCTTCTTTTAATCCATGAGATATACATGGTGCATAAGCTATTATTAATGATGGTCCATCATATGCTTCAGCTTCTCTTATAGCTTTTAATACTTGGTTTTTATCTGCACCCATACTAACCTGAGCAACATATATATTCCCATAGCTCATAGCCATCATACCTAAATCTTTCTTCTTAGATCTCTTACCTGCTGCTGCAAATTTAGCCATCGCTGCTACAGGAGTAGATTTTGATGCTTGTCCTCCTGTATTAGAGTATATTTCTGTATCAAATACTAATACATTTACATCCTCGCCTGATGCAAGTACATGGTCAAGTCCTCCATAATCTATATCATAAGCCCAACCATCTCCACCTACTATCCATTGAGATTTCTTAACCAAGTAATCTTTCTTCTCTCTTATACATTCTATTAATTCTTGAGCTTTTCCACTAAATTGAGAATTATCTATTGCTTCTATTACTTTTTTACTAGCTTCTTTAGAACCTTCTCCATTATACATATTAGTTATCCAATTTTCAAAAACTTCTTTTAAAGAAGAAGCCTCTGGCATAGATATTAATTCTTGCATTTCATCTTTTATTTTATTTCTTATTTGCTTAATACCTAGATGCATACCATATCCAAATTCTGCATTATCTTCAAATAATGAGTTTGCCCAAGATGGACCTTTACCTTCTTGATTTACAGTATATGAAGTTGTAGGAGCTGATCCACCCCATATAGATGAACATCCAGTAGCATTTGCTATCATCATTCTATCTCCATATAATTGAGTAACTAATTTAATATATGCAGGCTCACCACATCCAGCACATGCTCCTGAGAACTCGTATAATGGCATTTTAAATTGAGAATCTTTTACTGTTTTTCCTTCTACTAAATAACCCTTATCTGAAACACTAGATATAGCATAATCCCAGTTTGGTATTTCTTTTTCAGTTTGACTTTCAAGAGGTTTCATTACTAAAGCCTTATCTTTAGCTGGACATATATCAGCACAGTTTCCGCATCCTGTACAGTCCATTGTATCTACTTGAATTTTATATTGTAATCCATCAAATCCCTTTCCTGTAGCCTTTTTAGTTTCAAATCCTTCTGGCGCATTTTGTAATTCTTCCTCATTTAGAAGGAATGGTCTTATAGTTGCATGAGGACATATATATGAACATTGGTTACATTGAATACAGTTTTCTAATATCCATTCTGGTACATACGGAGCTATACCACGCTTTTCATAAGCTGATGTTCCTTGAGGGAATGTCCCATCTTCCATACCGTTAAATGCACTTACTGGTAAACTATCTCCATTTTGTGCATTCATAGGTCTTAATATATTTGTTATAAATTCTGGCTCTTGTATATCTGTAGTCTCAGAATCTGTAGCACTAGCCCAAGATAAAGGTATATCTATTTTAACTAAAGCATTTTTACCTTGTTCAACTGCTTCATAGTTCATATTAACAACTTTTTCACCTTTTTTACCATATGTTTTACTTATAGAGTCTTTTAAATACTTAGTTGCTTCATCTTCAGGAATTATGTTAGCTAATTTAAAGAATGCAGATTGCATTATCATATTTATTCTATTTCCAAGTCCTATTTCACCAGCTATTTTACGAGCATTTACTGTATAGAACTTTATTTCATTTTTAGCTAAATAATTTTTCATTTTAGCTGGTAAATGAGTATCTAATTCTGATTCATTCCATATAGTATTTAATACAAATGTACCACCTTTTTTAAGACCTTTTAATAAATCATATTGATTTACATAAGATTGATTGTGGCAAGCTATATAATCTGCATTATCTATTAAATATGTTGATCTTATTGGAGAGTCTCCAAATCTTAAGTGAGACATTGTTATTCCACCAGATTTTTTAGAGTCATATGCAAAATATGCCTGTACATATTTATTAGTATTATCTCCTATTATTTTTATAGCTTGTTTGTTAGCTCCTACAGTACCATCTGATCCTAATCCCCAGAACTTACAATTTATAGTATCTTTATGTTCTAACTTAAAGCTTTCATCAATTGGTAATGAAGTATTTGTTACATCATCATCTATACCAACTGTAAATCTATTTTTGGGATTAACACCTGATAAATTATCAAATATAGCTTTTATACTTGATGGAGGAACATCTTTTGATCCTAATCCATATCTTCCACCTATTATCATAGGTGCATTTGGCTCATCATAATATGCTGCTCTTACATCTAAATAAAGTGGCTCTCCTATAGATCCTGGCTCTTTTGTTCTATCTAATACACATATTCTTTCTACTGTCTTAGGTATAGCATTTAGTAAATGTTTTGCTGAAAATGGTCTATATAAATGAACCTTTATTAAACCTAATTTCTCTCCTTTAGAATTTAATTCATCTATAGTTTCTTCTATAGTTTCAGTTACTGAACCCATAGCAATTAATATATTCGTAGCATCAGGAGCCCCATAGTAATCAAATAATCCATAGCTTCTTCCTGTTAATCTACTCATTTCATTCATATATCCTTCTACTATCGGTACTATTTGATCATAATATTTATTCCCTGCTTCTCTTGTTTGGAAATATATATCTGGGTTTTGAGCAGTACCACGAGTTGCAGGATGTTCTGGTAATAATGCTCTTTCTCTAAATGCTTTTAGTGCTTGTTTATCAAGTAATTTCTCATAATCACTATACTCTAAAACTTCTATTTTTTGTATTTCGTGAGAAGTTCTAAATCCATCAAAGAAATGTACAAATGGTAATCTTCCTTTTATTGCAGATAAGTGAGCTACTGCTGCTAAATCTGCAACCTCTTGAACTGAACCTGATGCTAGCATTACACATCCTGTTTGACGTGCTGCCATAACGTCTTGATGGTCACCAAATATTGAAAGTGCTTGGGATGCTAATGCACGAGCACTAACATGGAATACACCAGGAAGTAATTCACCAGATACCTTATACATATTAGGTATCATTAAAAGTAACCCTTGTGATGCGGTGAAAGTAGTAGTAAGAGCCCCTGCTTGAAGTGATCCATGGAAAGTTCCTGATGCACCAGATTCAGATTGTAATTCTACAACACTTACTTTTTGATTAAATATATTTTTTACACCTTGTGCAGACCATTCATCTACTACTTCTGCCATAGTAGAGGATGGAGTTATTGGAAATATTGCAGCTACATCAGTGTATGCATATGATACATATGCTGCAGCTGTATTACCATCCATAGTTTTAATTACTTTTGCCATAATCTATCTCCTTTTATGTATTCTTTTAATATGTTATCTATTATTATTAACATATTGATTTACAATTATTATTTTTAGCATAAATTTAATTAATAATCGTATTTTTTTTAATTTATATATTAGATTATGAACTTTTAATTTGTAATATTTTAAAATAAGTTTATAGGTATATATTAGATTAAATTTAGAATTAAATATTTTTTAGAATTGAATTAATTTTGGCAATAAAAAAAGATTACGTGGCTACGTCTTACTCTCCCAGGCGGTCGCCCACCAAGTACCATCGCCGCTAAAGAGCTTAACTTCTGTGTTCGGTATGGGAACAGGTGTATCCTCTTTGCTATAATAACCACATAATCTTTCGATTAAATTATCTTAAGTTTTAGAGTTAATACTCTGAAAACTGCATATCATTTAATTTTCCATCATTTATCTTTAGCAACCGAAATCTTTGATTTGGTTGGCGATATAAACCTTTAGGTTTATTTTGGTCAAGTCCTCGACCTATTAGTATCGATAAGCTAAATACATTACTGCACTTACACCTTCGACCTATCAACCAGGTAGTCTTCCTGGGGTCTTACCCTTACGGTGGGAAATCTTATCTTGAAGTTGGCTTCGCGCTTAGATGCTTTCAGCGCTTATCCATTCCGTACATAGCTACCCAGCCATGCCCTTGGCAGAACAACTGGTACACCAGAGGTACGTCCATCCCGGTCCTCTCGTACTAAGGACAGGTCTTCTCAAATTTCCTACGCCTGCGACGGATAGGGACCGAACTGTCTCACGACGTTCTGAACCCAGCTCGCGTACCACTTTAATGGGCGAACAGCCCAACCCTTGGGACCTACTACAGCCCCAGGATGTGATGAGCCGACATCGAGGTGCCAAACCTCCCCGTCGATGTGGACTCTTGGGGGAGATAAGCCTGTTATCCCCAGGGTAGCTTTTATCCGTTGAGCGATGGCCCTTCCATGCGGTACCACCGGATCACTAAGTCCGACTTTCGTCCTTGCTCGACCTGTATGTCTTGCAATCAAGCTTCCTTTTGCCTTTACACTCTTCGCACGATTTCCGACCGTGCTGAGGAAACCTTTGAGCGCCTCCGTTACTTTTTAGGAGGCGACCGCCCCAGTCAAACTGCCCACCTGACGGTGTTCCAAGACCTGATTCAAGGCCTATGGTTAGGATCCCAGTACTACAAGGGTGGTATCCCAAGGATGACTCCACACAGACTGGCGTCCATGCTTCATAGTCTCCCACCTATCCTGTACATGTAGTACCAAGACCCAACGTCAAGCTACAGTAAAGCTCCATGGGGTCTTTCCGTCCTGTCGCAGGTACCCGGCATCTTCACCGGGATTACAATTTCACCGAGTCTATTGTTGAGACAGTGCCCAAATCGTTACGCCTTTCGTGCGGGTCGGAACTTACCCGACAAGGAATTTCGCTACCTTAGGACCGTTATAGTTACGGCCGCCGTTTACTGGGGCTTAAGTTCACTGCTTCGATTGCTCTAACAGATCCCCTTAACCTTCCAGCACCGGGCAGGCGTCAGCTCCTATACATCGTCTTGCGACTTAGCAGAAACCTGTGTTTTTGGTAAACAGTCGCTTGGGCCTATTCTCTGCGGCCTGTCATAGACAGGCACCCCTTCTCCCTAAGTTACGGGGTCATTTTGCCGAGTTCCTTAACAATAGTTCTCTCGCTGGCCTTAGGATACTCTCCTCACCCACCTGTGTCGGTTTACGGTACGGGCGCCTTTAAACTCGATAGAAGCTTTTCTTGACAGTGTGAAATCAGCTACTTCGCCCCGAAGGGCTTACCCATCGTATCCTAGCATTATCTAGACGGATTTGCCTATCTAGACTGCCTCAATACTTAGCCACACAATAACCAACAGTGTGGTTAGCTTATCCTACTGTGTCACTCCATCTCTCAAACGCTTATTGGCGGTACAGGAATATCAACCTGTTGTCCATCACCTACGCCTTTCGGCCTCGGCTTAGGTCCCGACTAACCCAGGGCGGACGAACCTTCCCCTGGAAACCTTGGGTTTACGGCCCGTGGGATTCTCACCCACGTCTCGCTACTCATGCCAACATTCTCACTCGTATACTGTCCACATGTCCTTACGGTCATGCTTCAGCCTGCATACGAAGCTCCCCTACCCATCATAATGATGCCGTAGCTTCGGTAGTACGTTTTAGCCCCGGAAATTTTCGGCGCAGGATCACTCGACCAGTGAGCTATTACGCACTCTTTAAATGAGTGGCTGCTTCTAAGCCAACATCCTGGTTGTCTGTGCAATCCCACATCCTTTACCACTTAACGTACATTTAGGGACCTTAGCTGACGATCTGGGCTGTTGCCCTTTTGACTATGAATCTTATCACCCACAGTCTGACTCCCAAGTATAAGAATACGGCATTCGGAGTTTGATAGTCTTCGGTAAGTGCAATACCCCCTAGGACATTCAGTGCTCTACCTCCGCTTCTCTCAACCTTGAGGCTAGCCCTAAAGCTATTTCGGGGAGAACCAGCTATCTCCGGGCTCGATTGGAATTTCACCGCTATCCACAAGTCATCCCCGAGCTTTTCAACGCTCGTGGGTTCGGTCCTCCACGAAATTTTACTTTCGCTTCAACCTGCTCATGGATAGGTCGCCCGGTTTCGGGTCTACGACATGCAACTTAATCGCCCATTTAAGACTCGCTTTCGCTACGGCTCCACACCTTAAGTGCTTAACCTTGCTGCATATCGTAACTCGTTGGCCCGTTCTACAAAAAGTACGCGGTCACACAAGTAATGTGCTCCCACAGCTTGTAAGTGCAGGGTTTCAGGTTCTCTTTCACTCCCCTCCCGGGGTTCTTTTCACCTTTCCCTCACGGTACTATACGCTATCGGTCACTAGGTAGTATTTAGGCTTGGAGGATGGTCCCTCCTGCTTCCCACAGGGTTTCACGTGTCCCGTGGTACTCTGGATCATACTAGTATTTTTCTCGTTTTGACTACGTGGCTATTACACTTTATAGCGGAGCTTTCCAACTCTCTTCATCTACGATATCTTTCCATGTCGTATGTCCGCAACCCCATCGAAGAAAACTTCAATGGTTTGGCCTGTTCCGCTTTCGCTCGCCGCTACTTACGGAATCGAATTTCTTTCTCTTCCTCCGGGTACTTAGATGTTTCAGTTCCCCGGGTTCCCCTCGCTAAGCTATGTATTCACTTAACGATACTTAGACATTACTCTAAGTGAGTTTCCTCATTCGGAAATCTTCGGATCAAAGTTTACGTGCAACTCCCCGAAGCTTATCGCAGCTTATCACGTCCTTCATCGGCTCCTAGTGCCAAGGCATCCGCCCTGCACCCTTAATAACTTGACCAGTTATTAAAAAGTTAGCGCTACTGAACAAACTTCGTATTCACTCAGTTTATTCCAGTGCTTAAAAGTTGTAATTTTAAAGACTTTTCTTGTCATATATGTTTAAAATGATGTCATATCACTAAATGTTATGCAGTTTTCAAAGTGCTAACGCACTTCGCTACCTTCCACTCACTTTCGTTCGTGTCGAGGTGCTCAAAGTACTCATTANNNCTCAAAGTACTAATTCTGAGGAATGAACCCTCAAAATTAAACAGTAGGCAATTCTCCTTAGAAAGGAGGTGATCCAGCCGCACCTTCCGATACGGCTACCTTGTTACGACTTCACCCCAGTTATTGATTTCACCTTCGACGGACGCTTCCAAAAGGTTAGCAATCCGGCTTCGGGCGCCCCCAACTTCCGTGGTGTGACGGGCGGTGTGTACAAGACCCGGGAACGCATTCACCGCAGCATTCTGATCTGCGATTACTAGTAACTCCAGCTTCATGTAGGCGAGTTTCAGCCTACAATCCGAACTGAGAATGGCTTTAAGGGATTAGCTCCGCCTCACGACTTGGCTGCCCTCTGTACCACCCATTGTAGCACGTGTGTAGCCCTAAGCATAAGGGGCATGATGATTTGACGTCATCCCCACCTTCCTCCAGGTTATCCCTGGCAGTCCCTCTAGAGTGCCCAACTTAATGCTGGCAACTAAAGGCAAGGGTTGCGCTCGTTGCGGGACTTAACCCAACATCTCACGACACGAGCTGACGACAACCATGCACCACCTGTCACTTCTGTCCCCGAAGGGAAATCTCCGATTAGGGAGAGGTCAAAAGGATGTCAAGCTTAGGTAAGGTTCTTCGCGTTGCTTCGAATTAAACCACATGCTCCGCTACTTGTGCGGGTCCCCGTCAATTCCTTTGAGTTTCACTCTTGCGAGCGTACTTCCCAGGCGGAGTACTTAATGCGTTAGCTGCGCCACCGAAGGGGGTAACCTCCGACAGCTAGTACTCATCGTTTACGGCGTGGACTACCAGGGTATCTAATCCTGTTTGCCCCCCACGCTTTCGTGCCTCAGTGTCAGTTACAGTCCAGAGAGCCGCCTTCGCAACTGGTGTTCCTCCTAATATCTACGCATTTCACCGCTACACTAGGAATTCCACTCTCCTCTCCTGCACTCAAGTTTCTCAGTTTCAAAGGCTTACTACGGTTGAGCCGTAGCCTTTCACCTCTGACTTAAGAAACCACCTACGCACCCTTTACGCCCAGTAATTCCGGATAACGCTAGCCCCCTACGTATTACCGCGGCTGCTGGCACGTAGTTAGCCGGGGCTTCCTCCTCAAGTACCGTCATTATCTTCCTTGAGGACAGAGCTTTACGACCCGAAGGCCTTCATCGCTCACGCGGCGTTGCTGCATCAGGCTTTCGCCCATTGTGCAATATTCCCCACTGCTGCCTCCCGTAGGAGTTTGGACCGTGTCTCAGTTCCAATGTGGCCGATCACCCTCTCAGGTCGGCTACTGATCGTCGCCTTGGTGAGCCGTTACCTCACCAACTAGCTAATCAGACGCGGGTCCATCCTGTACCGCAAAAGCTTTGATATCTCGACCATGCGATCAAAATATATTATCTCGTATTAGCATACCTTTCGGTATGTTATCCGTGTGTACAGGGCAGGTTACCCACGCGTTACTCACCCGTCCGCCGCTCTTTACTAAAGTAAATCGCTCGACTTGCATGTGTTAGGCACGCCGCCAGCGTTCATCCTGAGCCAGGATCAAACTCTCAAAATAAATTCTTCGAATTTATATCGCCAACGCTATATCTTCGCTACCGCTTCAGATACATCCGTTGCTCAAATAAATTTGATTACCTGCTCAGACTAATCATTATCTGAATATCTGGCTTGGTTTGTTAGTTGTAATTCTATAAATTAACCTACTGTTTAATTTTCAAAGTTCATTTCTTAACTTTTTTAAGTTTATCAAAGTTATTTTTCTTTGTCAACTTATTTTTTTAAGTTCTTTATTTCGTTTTGCCTTTTTCTTAAGTACAAGTATTACTATACCATCTGATTACTACACCATCAACACTTTTTTAATTATTTTTTTTAATATTTTTTTATTATAACTTTATTATATTAAGTTATT
>NZ_CP048741.1:302993-308851 GCF_018336475.1 Romboutsia sp. 13368 | reverse complement strand
CTTACATTAATCTTCCTCTATTATAATAGTCTGTATGGTCATTATTATCATAGTTTAACTCTGCAGTTACTTTTACAGTGTGTCTATTTTTATTATAGTTTATTTTTATATCATCAAAACGCGCATCATCTGAGTTACTTCTTAAATAATTCCTAACTAAATCTTCTCCTGATTTAATATCAACATCATTATAAGTTGCAAAGTAAGCACCTTCAGCTATTTCTAAAGTTAAATTATATTTTCCATCTTGGACTTTATTTCTCATCTCTCTCATATTGTCCATAATCTTACCTCCTAAGTAAATAAAATACTTATACTTAAGTTTTCCATATTAAATTTTTTTATTATAGTAATATTTATCCTTTWATATTTATCCTTTTATAATCTATAAATATAAAACCACACTAATATTTATTAGTGTGGTTTTATTAATTAACATACTTCTTCTTCAAATTGACTGTTATATAGTTCACTATAGAATCCTTTTGCTTTTAATAATTCTTCATGACTACCTTGTTCTACTATATCTCCATCTTTCATTACTAATATTACATCTGCATTTTTTATAGTAGATAATCTATGAGCTATTATAAAGCTTGTTCTACCTTCCATAAGGTTCTCCATAGCTTGTTGTATTAATACCTCTGTACGAGTATCTACAGAACTTGTTGCTTCATCTAATATTAATATTTTAGGGTTAGAAAGTATAGCTCTTGCTATAGTTAATAACTGCTTTTGACCTTGAGATATATTATTAGCCTCTTCGTTTATTTCCATATTGTATCCATCAGCTAATGTTTTTATAAAGTGATCTGCATGAGCAAGTTTAGCAGCTTCTATTACTTCTTCATCACTTGCATCTAGTCTACCATAACGTATGTTTTCCATTATACTTCCATTAAATAGCCAAGTATCTTGTAAAACCATACCAAACATTTTTCTAAGTTCATTTCTTGTAAAGTCTCTATAATTATGACCATCAATTAATATATTACCACTATTTAATTCATAGAATCTCATAAGTAACTTAACAATAGTAGTTTTACCAGCACCAGTTGGTCCAACTATAGCTACTTTTTGACCTGGCTTTATATTAATAGAAAAATCATTTATTATTATTTTATCTTCAGTATATCCAAATTTAACATTTTCAAATTGTACAGCACCTTCAACATTTTCAGTTGATACAGGATTAGCTACGTCTTCTTCTATTTCTTCTTCTTCTAAGAATTCAAATACTCTTTCTGCCGCWGCTGCTGTTTGTTGCATTACGTTCGCTATTTGAGCAGTTTGAGAAATAGGTTGCATAAATGATTTTACATATTGGATAAATGCAAGTATATCCCCAACTTGTATTTTATTTCTTATAGCTAAGAAACCACCCATTATAGCAACTATTACATATCCTAAGTTTCCTATGAATGTCATTATCGGCATCATCATACCTGATAAGAACTGTGACTTCCAAGCTGAGTTGTATAATGTATCACTTAACTTATCAAACTCTTCAATAGCTTTATCTTCTCCATTGAATGCTTTCATTATATTGTGTCCACTATACATTTCTTCTATATGACCATTTGTATGACCTAAAAACTCTTGTTGTGCTCTAAAGTGTTTTTGAGATTTTTTAACAACAAACATCATCATTATTAAAGATAAAGGTATTACAACTAAACTAACTAATGTCATTGTAACACTTATAGATAACATCATTACTAAAACCCCAATAAGAGTAGTTGCCGCTGTTATCATTTGTGATAATATTTGATTTAAGTTTTGACTTATTGCATCTATGTCATTTGTTACTCTAGATAAAACCTCTCCATTAGTTTTTTTATCATAGTAATTAAGAGGTAATTTATTTATTTTTTCAGATATAGATTTTCTTAAGTTGTAAGATACTTTTTGAGATATATCTGATGTTATAAAAGTTTGAATAAATGAGAATATCGAACTTATAACATATAAACTTGCAAGCATAGTTAAAGTTTTTAATATACCATCAAAATCTATACCGCCACCGCTATTACTTACTTTACTAACTAATCCTTCAAATATTTTAGTAGTTGCATTACCTAATATCTTAGGCCCTACTATATTAAATACAGAACTACCTATAGCAAATACTATAACTAATAATATAGCGAATTTATATGGGCTTAAATAGTTTATTAGCTTTTTCATAGTCCCTTTGAAGTCCTTAGCCTTTTCATGGCTACCTCCTCCACCATGACCATGCATACCACCAAAACCACCTTGTTTTCTTTTTTCTTTATTACTCATTGTCTAGCTCCTCCTTTGAAAGTTGAGATAGCGCTATTTGATTGTAAACTTCACAATCTTTCATAAGCTCATCATGAGTTCCTATACCTACAACATTACCTTCATCAAGAACAACTATTTGATCAGCATGAAGTATTGTACTTATTCTTTGAGCTACTATTAAAACTGTTGCATCTTTAGTTTTTGATTTTAACTCTTTTCTAAGTTTTGCATCAGTTTTTAAGTCTAGTGCTGAAAAACTATCATCAAATATAAATATCTTAGGCTTTTTAGCTAAAGCACGAGCTATTGAAAGTCTTTGTTTTTGTCCACCAGATACATTTGTACCACCTTGTGCTATTTCAGTTTCAAATTTATCTGGTTTTGATTCTATAAATTCCATAGCTTGAGCAATATTTGCCGCTTCGTTTATATCTTCTTGTGTAGCATTTTCTGCACCATACCTTATATTACTATCTATAGTTCCAGAGAATAAAACTGCCTTTTGCGGAACATATCCAATTTCATCTCTAAGTTTATGTTGTTCAATATCTTTTACATCAACTCCATTTACTAAAATCTTACCTTCTGTAACATCAAAGAAACGAGGTATTAAATTTATTAAAGTTGATTTACCACTTCCTGTACTTCCTATGAAAGCAGTAGTCTGACCTGGTTTTGCAGTAAAGTTTATATTGTTTATAACATTATCTTCTGCATCTTCATATTTAAATGAAACATTCTTAAACTCTACTTCTCCGTATTTATCTTCATCAAAGTCTTTAGTTTCCTTTGAGTCTTTTATAGCTACATCAGTTGATAATATTTCATTTATACGTATAGCTGAAACTGATGCTCTTGGTAACATAACTGATAACATTGATATCATTAAGAATGCCATTATTATTTGCATTGAATATTGAATAAATGCCATCATATCTCCAACTTGCATCGATCCAGCATCAATATTATGAGCTCCTACCCAAACTATTAATATTGTTATCATGTTCATTATTAACATCATAGTAGGCATCATTATTGACATTATTCTATTTACAAATGTRTTTGTTTTTCTTAATTCTTTGTTAGTTTCATCAAATCTCTTTTCCTCTAGTTTTTGATTACTAAAAGCTCTTATAACTAGCATACCAACTAATGATTCACGAGTTACTAAGTTTAATTTATCAACAAGTTTTTGTACTTTTTTAAATCTAGGTATTGCTAAACTAAATAATATTATAACTACTAAAAGTATTGCAACAACTGCTACGCCTATTATCCATGCCATTGATGTATCAGTATTTAAAACTTTTAATACTCCACCTAAACCAAGTATTGGTGCATAAAACACCATTCTTACTAGCATTACTGTAAGGTTTTGTATTTGTTGAATATCATTTGTACTACGAGTTATAAGTGATGCAGTTGAGAATTTATCAAATTCTACATTAGAAAAACTTACAACTTTTCTAAATACATCTTTACGAAGACTTCTTCCTACACCTGCAGCAACTCTTGATCCAATGAATCCAACAGCTATAGTAGCTACTAAACTTATAAGTGCTACACCTAGCATAATTGCGCCTGATTTAAATATATAGTTGTTTTGTAACTTATCCATATTAATACCTATAGCTTGGTATTCATTTTTTACTGCATATATAGATGATTGAGTTAGCATATTTTCATCTAATCCATCTACTTGTTTATCTATTTCTTTTGTTACTTGATTTAATTGTTCTTTAGGCATATTTTCAAGTACAGTAAAAATATCCATTCCATTTGGCATATTTGGTATCTTACCTTCTTTACTTGCCATTTCTATTCCAGATACTTTCATTAAAGATGTTCCCATTATCTTATTTAAACTATCTATATCTTCTTTGTTATCTGTGTTTAATTTATATAATGGTTCACTTTTTAGTAAAGGATATTGCTTTACATATTTATCATATTCATCTTTACTTAAATTACTTTTTTCTATTAAATCATATGATTTTTCTACTTCTTGCTTTTGTTTATCATTCATAAAAATCATTAACTTATCTAATTCTTTTTCTCTAATAACAACTGGTACTGCATTTTCTATACCATTTTGCTGTATACCTATGTTTACTATATTTGATGTATAGTCTGGTAGAGATAAATCACAAGTTGCCTGAACTACTAGTAGTCCTATGACTAATATAAGTGATAATGTAAATGGTTTTAAATATTTTAAAACTTTAGTCATATTTAAACTTCTACCTCCATTTTAATAAATTTTATTGTATAATATATAATAATTAAAAAATATAATAGTTATACTTTTTAATTATTATACTTTTTAAGTATATACTTTTTTTATTAAAAGTCAATAATATATACAGACATTTAATATTATTATTTCAAACATTTGTTATATAATAATAAATAAAAATTGTACGGAGGAACAATTAATGGATGAAATTAAAATGGATATAATTATTCAAAATTTTATAAGTATCATTCCTTTATTCAAGAAAAAACTTATACATGATAACTGCGGCTTTAACAAAAGTAACTTAAATCACTCTCATTTTCAGATAATGTTAACTTTAAAAAATAAAGATAAATTACCTATATCAGAAGTAGCAAAAAAACTTGTTATATCTACTCCTAATATGACAAAACTTTTAAACAAACTAATAGAAGAAGATATGATACAAAGAATTCCTGATGAAAAAGACCGTAGAATAATAAATATAAAATTAACTGAAAAAGGAGATAAGTATTTAGAAGATAAGTTTGAAGATGTAAAATTATCACTAAAGAATAAATTTTATACTTTGCCAAATGATAAGCTTGATAAATTTAATGAATCCTTAGTTACATTAAAAGATGTACTAAATGAAATAAGCTCAGATATTTAAACCTGAGCTTTTTCTTTTAACTTATTTAATTCCTTTAATCTACTTACTGATTTAAGTAGTAGTATTATTGTACTTAAAGTTATTCTAGTATTTATATTTTCAATTTCTTTTATAGCATTTTCTATATTAATTATTTTACTTTCTATATCTTCATGCTGGTACTGTATTAGTACTCTCATATCATTAATAATTTTTTCTTGCTCTTTAGGGTGCATACGTCCCTTACTAATCCATCTATATAATTCATATATATTACTTATTAAGTTTCTTCTTTCATTTACTATCTCATTATATATTTTATCATCATCAATTTGTTTATTAACTCTAGATTTAGATTCTACAAGAGATGTTATAACAAATAGGTTATTCATAATTTCTGGTCTAACATTTCCTTTTAATAATTCATCTATTTCTTCAAACATTTCTTTAATAGATGCATCATATAATTTTCTTAATTGAGCATTTGAATCTTTTAAACTATAAGGGAATATGTATCTATTTGCTATAATAGCAATTATAGTTCCTATTATAACCATTATAATTCTTTCAACTGTAAGTTCCTGAACATTTCCTACTGCTGCTGCCGTACCTATAGCTGCTACTGTTACAAATATCATTCTATATTTATATTCATTTACATAGCTTTGTAAGTAACCTGTTAGCATTACTATAAGTAATCTAATAGTTTCATCTTTGAATATA
>NZ_CP048741.1:301688-302753 GCF_018336475.1 Romboutsia sp. 13368 | reverse complement strand
TTTGTGATATTATCTCATTTTTTTCACTTATTTTATTAATTTTTCTATAATCTTTCTTGTCAAGTTTACTTAGTCCATCTATTGTTTCATCTAAGAAAATCATGCTCTCTAGTAATTGTAAATTAACTAAATCATTTACTCCTTTTTGTTCACAATAATTTAAAAGTTCCTCCATATCATAATTTCTTCTTTTAAGTTCCTTATCTTTCTTAGGATTAAACTTTAAAGTATCTTTTGCTAAACCTACTATTTCTTCTAATATATCTAAAATTTCTAAATCTATAGATTTACTACCTTCACTATATAATATTGAATTTATATTTTCTAAAGCTACAGACATATCTAATTTAATTTTAGCCTCTTCACTTAGATAATAATTATCTTCTCTTTTATCATATACAATAGTCCTAAATTCATCTATAGATGCATTTATATTATTATTTGAATTATCCTCTGATGATTTTTCCTTTATGGATTTTACTTTATTTACTATAGAATCACATACTCCAACTAATATCTTATTCCCTGACGTAGTTAATTTATTTCTATTTACAAGTAGTTGAGATAACATTATTATTAATGCTCCACATATTAAAGCTAAAAATCTAATATATAGTTTATCTTCAGCTACAGGTGTACTTARTAAATATAAATATTGCATACAGAATGGGAAGTATAGTGCTTCTCTTAAGTTATATGTGAACATATAGCTAAATAAGAATACTACTATAAAGTTTACTGGTATAGATAACCACATATTTTGAAGAGCAAGATATGCACCTATTCCGATTAATAAGTTTATTGCTATTAATTTAAATGTATTTTTTAAAGGCTCTGCTGTAAAATTTCTTGATAAAAGCATAAATAGTGCTACCATTGTAGTAACGCCTATTACCTTATTCTCTGCACCAAATACAGCCTTGAATGCTAAAACAAATGCTAGTACAAAAACAAATATTACTGTATTTGTTATAATTTTTTTCTTGTTCAAATTCAAATTGTCTCAACCTCTTTATTGAGTTTTTACTTAGTTTTTATATATTTCAAAGTTAAATACATAGCTTG
>NZ_CP048741.1:300714-301676 GCF_018336475.1 Romboutsia sp. 13368 | reverse complement strand
GTCGGCGAAATAMWNCWTTTYGGATAYATCMGTTGCTCAAAAAAAGACCTTCAAGCATAATATGCTCAAAGGCCTTTTTTATAAATTAAATATTACTTATATAATTTTACATATCTTTCTATAATTAATTTAAATCTGCTAATATCTCTTTTAATACTGACGCTGCATCATTATATATAAACTGCTTTTCAACTTCATAGTACTCACAGTCTATGAATCTTTCTATCTTTTCTATATCTTCTACTTCTCCATCTGTAGCAAATAATACTGCTGTAGATTCTTTTATATCATTTATAGAAAGTTCATTTGTTATCTTACCATTTGATTGTATCTCGTATCTTATCTCTATATTCATAGAACTTCCAGCATCCTCTAAAAGTTTTATACAATCATTATCATTTGTAACTACAGTTATTATCTTATTCATAAGTTTACCTCTATTTCATATTTTGTGGTAATATCTCTATCCAATAATTATCTGGGTCTGCTATAAAGTATATCCCCATATCTTTATTTTCATAACATATGCATCCCATTTCTTTATGTAATTTATGTGCACCCTCAAAATCTTCAACTCTAAGAGCTAAGTGGAATTCATTATCACCTAAGTTATATGGTCTATCCCAGTCTCTTAACCAAGTTAATTCTAAACTATGTGTACTTACTCCATCACCTAAATATACTAATATAAAACTTCCATCCTCTGCTACTTTTCTTTTTGTTTCAACTAAACCTAATGCGTTTTTATAAAATTCTAAACTTTTTTCAAGGTTTAATACATTAAAATTATTGTGACAAAATGTGAATTTCATAATTTCCCTCCTTATATTTTTATAAATATAAACTACCATTTATTACTTATAAAATCAAGTAAACCTAAAATCTTATTCTAAAATTATATATATCGCTTTGTATACTATTTATTATAGTACTATATTTAATTTATTTAACCTAATTAATTA
>NZ_CP048741.1:298924-300708 GCF_018336475.1 Romboutsia sp. 13368 | reverse complement strand
GTCTAATTAAAATAAAAAAGATAAGCTTTAAATACCTATCTTTTTTATTTTAATTAAATAATATTTTCCCTAATTCATTATTTATAAGCTTTAATTTCTCTTGATTACTTACATCATCTAAATTTACTATTGATTTTATATTATTAAATATAATCTCATTTGTTAATTCTTCTTCTTTTTTCAATTCAATTAATCCATCTATTATTTTCTCTCTATTTAATACTATCATTTCATACCCCTTGTAAGTTTTATTAGGATTATATCCATACTTATTTTTTATAAACATACAATAAAAAAAGCTGTCTATTAACTAGACAGCCTTTATATATTAAGCTATTTTATTCGAATCTCCATTTTGCATTTTTGCTAATCTTTCTTTGTTTAACTTAGTCATACCATTAGCTANNATAAAAAAAARGCTGTCTATTAACTAGACAGCCTTTATATATTAAGCTATTTTATTCGAATCTCCATTTTGCATTTTTGCTAATCTTTCTTTGTTTAACTTAGTCATACCATTAGCTGCAATTATAAGTGATGCAAATGCAAGTACTACACATACTAATATACCTATCCAAGTTGCGTTGTATCCAACTGCTGCAACAAATACTCCAAATAAAGCTGATCCTAAACAGAATCCTATAGCAAAGTTTAAGTTTATTAAACCTAATATAGCTCCATATTCTTTATTACCAAAGAATGAACCTACCATGTAAGCTGGTCCCATCATATAAACGAACATTGCTAAACCTTTTAATATAGAGTGTATATGTGCAAATATTGGTGAATTTCCAGCCATTAATAATGCAACACCTGATCCTATTACTGCTACTGATCCTATAAATAAAGTTTTTAATATACCTAATTTATCAAATAGCATACCACCAACTAAGTTACCAAATAATGATGCTAAAGCAAATAATGAACCTGTTGTAGCTATTGTAGATGCTGATATTTTTAATTCACCTTGGAAATATGCTGCATATTGTACTGCATAAGCAGATACATATATACCTACAAAGAATAATCCTATTCCCATTATCCAGAAGTACTTATTTTTTTGTGCTTCTTTTAATGTATATGATATATCTATTGAAGAAGTTTTCTTTTCTTCTTTATTTTCAACTTTACCTTTAACTATTTCACTTTCATTCTTAGGAAGTCTTATCATAAATAATGCTATTGGTATTATAGCTATTAATGCTACTAAACCAAATACAAAGTATGAATGTGCATAACCTCTTGAACTTATAGTTCCAACAACTAATTGTTGTAAGAATACGTTACCTATAGATCCACCTGCAAATGCTAATCCCATTGCTTTACCTTTACCTGCTTCATCAAACCAAGCATTTATTATTAAAGGTACTCCTATACCAGATATTATACTTGATCCAACTTGAACTACTGCAGCTATTGCATAGAATTGCCATAACTTATCAGCTATAGAGAATGTCATAAATCCTCCACCTAGTAATATACCACCAAATAAGTAGAACATCTTTAAGTTTACTTTGTTATATATACCACCTATGAATGGTCCTATTAAAGCTGGAACTAATGTACCTATTGTAAATATTAATGAGAATTGTTGTACCGTAAATCCTTTTGCTTGCATTACTGGGTACATATATAATGCTTGTGTATTACCTACTATACAATAAGGTATAGCTTGAACAAGCATACATGCTATAAGTATCCGCCATCCTGTTTGGATTTTTTTCTTTTTACTAACTTGTGAATTATTCATACGAATATCTCCTTTTTATATTTTATCTTTCTTT
>NZ_CP048741.1:289532-298724 GCF_018336475.1 Romboutsia sp. 13368 | reverse complement strand
CGATCTAACGCTAAATTCCTAATTTCCTTAATTCTTGATTTTTAGACTATATTTAAATATAATTATAAATATTATTATTTTTTTAAAATAAAAACTATACATTAGATTATAATATTAATTATAGTATAATCTAATATACAATCTTCTTATGGAGGAAACTTAAATTGAAAAACATAACATTTGGAAATCTACTAGAAAAATTATTATATTTATCCAATCAAAAGAAAAGTAGTTTAGCTAAGTTTATAGGGTACGATGTGTCTTATATAAATAAATGGATATTATCTACACACTTACCAAGTTCTAAAAGAATAAATGAGATTTGTAAAAATATTTCAGACTTTATAATTGATTCATTAGATGAATCAATATCAAATAATATAATTGAATACTTTGAAATTCCTACTGATAGCAGTAAAGAATACATAGGTGAATACATTGAAACAATATTAAAAGATGTTTATATTAACACATCAAGTAAGAATAATAAATCTCCTCAAAATTTACCTAAAACCACTCATTCTGAAGAATATTACAATAGTATGTCTATTGTTAAACCTAATATTGTTTATAATACCTTTTTTAATGAATTAAATAATATATCTGATAAAGAGGATTGTATAGAAATATTAATTTCTTTAAACTTGGTTTATTTAAATCATAAAGATAAAATAGCACTATATGATTTAAAAGAATTTTTATATGTAATAAGCAAAAAAACTAATGTAAAAGCTAGCTTTTTAATAGGATTAAGGGGTGATGGTAAAGATAATAATGATATTATAAATACATTATTAGGAATAAATTTAATTTCTACTTATCCATCTTTAAACTTTAAAATATATAATTGTAACTTAAGTTCAAATACAGTTATTTTTGCTATAAAGGATAAGTTCTTATCCACTAATATATTCTTTGAAGAAGGTGAATGTTTATTTACTACTAGTTCAAAAGATAGATATTTAGTTGAAGAATTTTATTCAAATATCAAATATACATTAAAAAATAAAGGTAAACTTTTATGTTATGGAAAAGACCCTTCATCAATGATTGAAGATCAAACATATATACAATATATAATGAATAATGATTTAAGATGTATTCTTGGTTCTATTAATGAGTTTTTTATGCCATCTGATTTATTTATGGAAATTGCTGAAAGATTATTTGGCCATAACAATAAAATAATTAATGAATTAAAAAAAATAAGTGTATTCCTAGAAAATGTTACATATAAATCTAAACTAAGAGTCTTACTCTTTGAATCAGAGTTAAGAAAGTATATGTCTTCAGGAAAATTACATTTTTTTAATACACCCGTAACTCTTACATTTAAGGAAAGAGAGAGACACATAGAATATATAGAAAAAATTCTTACTAAATCAGATGATGTTGAAATAAGACTCGTTGATGGTGATTTTATTGATGATTTTAAATATAAGCAAAATCCATCTCTATATTTATCAAAAAATTTAAAATTTACAAAAGCTCATCCTGAATCAGGCAAAAATGATTATTTTATAATTAGTGATACTGAATTTAAAAATATGTGTACTAATTTATTTGATAAAATATGGAATACTGGCACAGATATAATTATAAGTGATAAAGAAGAAATCCTCGATAGAATTTCTAAATCTATAAGTTATACTAGACTTATAAGTGAAAGTTTTGGTGAAAATATAGATTAAAATAAAAANNACTATGATATATTGATGGTTTAGTCATTATACCCCTCCTAAAATTATAAGTTTCTATAATTATAATAGATAATTTTATTATTTAAGTTCAATATTCTTATTTTAATTTTGTCTATCTTTTCTTAACTTAACCATCTTTTTCTTTATGCTTATTTCTTTATATTTCTTTACCAAAGCATCGCCCTTATGATTAAGTATATCTACATATGAACATAAATCTTGAACTTCAATAACACCTATATCTTCATTATTTATTCCTGGTAAATTGCTAAATGCACCTACTATATCTATAACCCTTATTTTCTTTTTCTTTCCTGCATTTATATATATTTTTGTTACTTCACTATGGATATCTTCATTTTTTACTTTATTTCTTTTATTTTTTAATATATCTTTAGAGCTTTTTTCAAAGTTTAATTTACCTTCTATTATTTCTTCACATTTTAATTCTTGTAGTTCCTTAATTTTATATCCTATATAGTCTTCTATTTCTTTAATATACTTTTCATCTTTATTAGTTACTATAGTTATAGCTTTTCCATATTTATCTTTTCTTCCAGTTCTACCTATTCTATGTATATAATTTTCCTTATCTCTTGGAACATCATAATTTATTACTAAAGAAATATCATCTATATGTATACCCCTAGCTGCTACATCTGTACTTATAAGTATATTAAACTTATCTTGCTTGAAATCTTTAATTACAAATATTCTTTTATCCTGAGACATATCTCCATGAAGTTCTTTTACTAAAAATCCATCATCTTTCATATTTCTATATAATTTAGTTACTTTATCTCTTGTATTACAGAAGATTATTAATGATTTTGGATTTTCTTTATATATTATTTTTTTTAAATTTTCATACTTATCATTTTCATTAGATATAAATAAGTTTTCATCTATCTGTTTTTTATTCAATTCTTCATTATACTCAATTTCTAATGTTTTTGAAGTATTCATATATTTGTCACAAATGTACTCTATTTCTTTATCTATAGTTGCAGAAAATAGTCCTATGGAACTTTTCTTAGGTACTTTATTTAACATAAATTCCATATCTTCTATAAAACCTTTATTAAGCATTTTATCTGCTTCATCTATAATAAAATATTTTAGATTTTCTAGATTAATAGTATTTCTACCTATATGGTCAATTATCCTACCTGGTGTTGCAACTACAATATGCACTCTTTGTTTTAACTCTCTTATTTGTTCTTTTATTGGTTGCTTACCAAATATAGCACTACATCTTACCTTTTTTAATCTTCCTATATTTGATATCTCTTCTTTTACTTGAAGTGCTAATTCTCTTGTTGGTACTACTATAAGAGCTTGAACATTATTATTTTCTATATCAATATTATTACATATTGGGATTCCAAAACTAGCTGTTTTACCACTACCTGTTTTAGATTTTACTATTACATCTTCTCTATTTAAAAGTCTAGGTATAACTTCACATTGGACCTTAGAAGGTTTATTATAATCTAAGTTATACAATGCTTTTATTATTTGTTTATCTAAATTAAAATCTTGAAATTTTTTACTCATTTATTACCGTCCTTGTTTTTTATTTAAATCTAATATTACATCTTTATCTATATTACCAAAATATTTATATTTTATTAACTGATAACAAAAAACTTAACCTTACATAATATGTCTTTTTTAATTTTAAWWTAAGATTACCTTTTTATTAATTAAATTTATTATTTTTTATCAACAGTTGTTCCAGTAGATCCGAATCCACCTTCACCTCTAACTGTATCATTAACTTCTTCTACCTCTACAAAAGTACAATTGTAAACTCTTCTTAACACGCCTTGTGCTAACTTAGTATGCTTTGGTATAGTTATTTCAAAATCTTCTTCATTTTTAAACATTATACCAAGTTCACCTCTGTAATCCATATCAACAGTACCTTCAAATACTGTTATATCTGCATTAGTTCCAGAAGTCGTAGGTACTCCTTTTACAGTTATTCCTGATTTATTTTTTATTTGTATTCCCCATCCTTGAGGTATTTCAAATATTAAACCAGTTTTTGCTATAGCTTTCTTTGAAGCTGCTACAGTTATATCTTCACTTGTAAATAGGTCAAATCCACTATCTGTCGGATGTGCAAATATTGGTATTACAGCATCTTTATTAATCTTTTTAACGTTCATTATCATATTAATGTCTCCTCTTTAACTAACCTCATACATTACTATATCATTATGATTTAATGATTTATTTACATCTATAACCCTTTGATTAGAAGAACCTCTTAGCATAATAGATAAATTTTTCTTATCTTCTTCAAATCTACCATCCACTAATACATCTATATATTTTAATATTTTCTTTTGAGTAAAAGTAAAATCTTCAATTACATAACCTGTCCATAAATATATTATTTTATCTGGATAATGTTTTTTAAATTGTTTACAAAGCTGTATTACACCTTTAACATTTTGAGGACAAAGAGGTTCCCCTCCTAATATAGCCAAATTCCTTTTTATATTATTCTTATTTATATTTTCTAAGATATAATTTAAATGTTCATTTGTAAATTCTTCTCCTCCTTTAAAATCCCATGTTTCAAGGTTAAAGCATCCTTTACAATGATGTGGACATCCTTGAGTCCAAAGTGACATTGTTATACCAATACCATTTGCTATATCGTTATCTTTAATTTTAGAAAACCTCATATAATCACTTCCAATCTTATAAGTGTAGTACTCTTTGTCCTATTTCTTGAGTACGACCTTTACCCCACATATTAGAACCTATGTATCCACAAGTTCTTCTCATAACTTGCATTTCTTCTTTTTCTCTATTTCCACAGTTTGGACAATACCATTCTAAATCATTATCTAATAATATTTCACCTTCATATCCGCATTTAAAGCATACGTCCGGTTTTGTATTTATTTCAGCATATTGAATATTGTGGTATATATAATTTATTATTTGCTCTACCGCTGTTAAGTTTTTACTCATATCCGGTACTTCAACATAACTTATACATCCACCTAAACTTATATCATGGAATTGAGATTCAAACTGTAACTTTGAAAAAGCATCTATTTCTTCAGTTACATGAACATGATATGAGTTTGTATAATACATTCTATCTGTTACATTTTTTATTTCACCAAATTTTTGTTTATCTATTCTACAGAATCTTGAAGTTAAACTTTCACCTGGAGTTCCATAAAGTCCAAATCCAAGTCCAGTTTCTTCTTTCCATTTTTTACAAACATCATTTAAATAGTGCATTACTTTTAATGCAAATTCTTCTCCTTCTTTAGTTGTATGAGAAACTCCAAGCATTGCTTGTGTCATTTCATATACGCCTACGTATCCTAGTGAAAGAGTTGAATATCCATCTTTTAATAATGAATCTATTTTTTCACCTTTTTTTAGTCTTGCTATTCCACCATGTTGCCAATGTATTGGAGATATATCTGAACTTGTTCCTAATAATAAATTATGTCTAACCATTAAAGCTTCTTTACATAATTCTAATCTTTCATCTAAGATTTCCCAGAACTTATCCATATCTTTATTAGCTGTTAATGCTACTTGTACTAAGTTAAGACTTATCACTCCTTGATTAAATCTTCCATACCATTTATATTGATTATTTTCATCTTTCCAAGGAGAAAGGTGACTTCTACATCCCATTGGTGGGAATGTGTTACCTTCATAATTTCTTCTCATTATTTTTGCACTTTGATAGTCAGGAACTAATCTTTTTGTATTACACTTAGCTGCAAGCTTAGTTATGTAATCATACTTACCGCCTTCTAAGCAGTTATGTTCATCTAGTAAGTAAACAAGCTTAGGGAACTCTTCTCCTATAACCTGTCCTTTATGATTCTTCATTCCTTCTAATCTTTGATTTATCATCTCTTCACATATTAAAGCCATTTCTTTTTCGTACTCATGACCTTCTTCTATTTCTAAATATATAGTAGAGAATGGAGATTGACCATTACTCGTATGAAGAGTTGATAATTGATATCTTATAGTCTGTATACCTGACTTTAATTCTTCTAGCATTCTTTCTTCTGCTAATTCACTTGCTATTTCCTCAGAATACTTTTCTTTATATTTATTAAAATATTTATTATAAGAAACTCTTAAAAATGGTGCTATATGTTTTATTGTTATAGTATTTCCACCATACTGACCACTCGCTATTTGAGCTATTATTTGAGTTACTATAGTACAAGCTGTACTAAATGACTTTGGTGACTCAACTAATTTATTATTTATTACAGTTCCATTTTGAAGCATATCTTCTAAATTTATAAGCATACAGTTATGAATTGATTGCATTGCATAATCCATATCATGATAATGAAGAACTCCTTCATCATGAGCATGAACTATATGTGCTGGTATTATCTTTCTTCTAGATATGTCCTTAGATACTTCTCCTGCTATTAAATCTCTTTGAGTTGAAGCTAATACACCATTTTTATTAGAATTTTCATTTATTACTTCTTCATTACTTTTATTTAAAAGTCCTATTATACTTTCATCTGTAGTATTTACTTCTCTTTTAAATGATTGTACCGCTCTATATCCTTCATAGGCTTTTGCCGTTAACTCATGCTTGTACTCTATTAGTTTATCATATACCATATTTTCAACTTGATATACTGTTGGAGTATTTTCTTTTTGTAATGATTTTAATTCAATTTCATTAGCTATACTTTTAGCTATTTCTTCTTCATATATTCCGCTTCCATATTTCATAGCCTTAAATATTGCATCCTCTATTTTACATTTATTAAACTTTGCAATACTTCCATCTCTCTTTATAATATTTAAGCTCTTAATCATAAAAACACCCCTCTTAAAACTTTTTCTATATTATATTTTGTAAAATAAAAGTAGAATTTTATTGCAAAATATTATTTTTATTTTACGAAATATAATATAKAAAAAGTTTTAAGAGGGGTTTGTCATTTTTTAATTGCGAGTACTATATGTAGTATTATATTAGTTATTTTATACTATATATAGTGTAGTATCAAGTACTTTTTCAAACGTAAACTTTTATTTTTTTGTCAATACTTTTCCCAATATTTTTTATATTTTTTTACAAAATTCTATTCTGTTTTTATAATTTAAGAAAATTAATACACTTTATATTTAATACTCTATATTTCTTATTTTTAGATAATAATWTAGATATGTATAATACATATCTATTTTTTTATTCTTTTCTATTTATGCTACTTTTTTATTATTATTTTTATTTATCTTTGATTTATTGCGTTCTTTTATTGCCTTATCACCATAATAAGTCGCTATACCAAATATAGATATTATTGATCCATATGTCGTCGCTAAATCTACAAATGTAGCATATTCCTTTTGATAGTTATTACCTTCTGGCTGTTCTAAATCTTGTGGCTCTATATGTTGAACGACATATGTTAATGTATTTGCTACTTGCTTGAAATATTCTTTTTTATATGTAGTATATATACCAAATATTAATACTACAATTACAGATGCATTTACTAATATTTTACCAACACTATTACTTTGCTTAATTTTAAATATTTTTTTGAACATATTCATTATAAAGTTCCARTAAAGACCTATATGTATACCAATTAAAGCTATTGATAAATATGAAGCTCCGAAATGAAGCATCTTCCAGAACATTACTCTATCGTAAGTCTGAGCTTTCATCATAAGAACCCCACTTGCGATTATTGAAAAAATACTTATTAATAAAATAAAACTTAATATGTACGATATTTTTACTCTTAGTTTTATTTTTTTATCAAATAATCTTTTACTTATATTTATTATCCACTTTCTATTTAAATACATATGCCATAATATAAATCCAGCAAATACATATCCACCTATTATATGGAATTTAAAACTTACTAAGTTTTTATTGAAAAAAGTTATAAATAATATAGCCATAGCTATATCTAATGTAAATTTAATAATATTTTTTTTATTCATTATRTCACCTTTCTTAATATATTTTATTGATATTAGTTTTCAATTTCATTTATATTTTGCACTACTTTCTACTTTTTTGATATAGTTAAATTTATAAATATATTCGCATAATTTGTTTAATTAAAAAGCACTAGGATATATCCCTAGTGCTATATCAATTAAAATTATTTTCTTTTTCTTCTATTTAATAATGCACCTAATGCCATTAATGAACTTCCTACTCCAACAGCCATCGTTCCATCTATAACTGATCCAGTTTGTGGAAGAGTTTCTAAATCACTTGATGTAATTTCTTTCCATTCACCTACTGTATCTTGTAATAATTTAACTGTAAATTCTATATTTCTCCCCATTGGTATTACATACATTTGAACTTTCATTGTATCACTGAAATCAGATACTTTAAATCTTAAACTTATACTATCTCCTGATTTAGCTGTTACTGTATGAGAAACTTTACTTCCATTTACGTATATAGCATGGTCTTTCATAAATTCTGAACCTGTAAATGTTAATGTTACATATTTTTGTCCATTTATTTCTTCAACCTTAGATACTTCATTTAAGTATGTTCTAGCCATTGTTTTTCCAGTTTCACTTTCATGGTCTACTGTATTTTTCATAGTAGATACTTTTCCTGCTACAACTGTTTCTTCTTCTATTGTTGTCTCTGAAGATACACCATTATTTGTTGTTACAAGATACACCATTATTTGTTGTTACGTTATTAGTAGTACCATTGTTTGTTGAACCATTATTTGTTGCTCCATTTGTTGAAGATGATACTTTTTTAATAGTTGACTCTTCTAATCCAACAGTATAGTTTATAGCCATTCCATTCATAGCTGTTATATTTGCAGATATTCCTATAACAGAATCTATTGATTTAACTTTAAATGTATACTTTGTTCCATCTATAGTTGGATTTACTGTAGCTCCATCAACAGATATTTTTAGATTTTTCATTTGATCAATTAGATCTTTATTAAACTCAAGAGTAAGATATATTCCATCATCTTTAACTTCTATGTATGATACTTCATTTAATGAGTTTCTAACCATACTAGTTCCCATCGAACTAGTTCCTGAGTAAGTTGTATTATTTTTTATTGTATACTTACCATTTTCTAAAGTCGATTCATTTTTATCTGTTTCTTCTTTATCATTTTCTGTATCTTCTACTTTTTTATCTAAAACTTCTATTGATATTTCTTTAGTTGTAGTTTCTCCATTTATATCATAAACAGAATATTTAAGTGTATAATTTCCTGCTGTCTCTATTTTTCCATCATCATTTGTTTCTAATGTACTTGAAGCAGTTATATATTGAGTTAAATCTCCATCTTCTTTATCAGTTGCTGTTGCTATACCATCTATGTAGTTTTTAGCATCAAATGTATCACCTACATTTAAAGATATTTTATCTTTACTTACTTTTAATTCTGGAGATGTATTAGATTCATCTAATGAAACGCCTACAGAAAAACTATGTGGTAATACA
>NZ_CP048741.1:288815-289525 GCF_018336475.1 Romboutsia sp. 13368 | reverse complement strand
CTGATTTTTCAAATACTGTTTCTTTACCATCTACAGTTATAGCTACATTATCAATCATAGAGTATTGAGCTTGTGTAAACTGTAATGTCATATATGTTTTGTTATCTTCTGTTTCTATTACAGTATCTTTTGATAATGCATCTCTTAATTTAGTTACTCCACTTCTTGATGCGTCTCCATCCTTTAAATATGTTATAACATTTTGTACAACATTTTGTTCATTGTTTTGTGTATTATCTTCTGTGTCAACTGATGTTGATGCCTTTGATACTGCATCCATAGTTATAACATCTGTTGTGCTATCTGCATAAGCTTTGTTACTTCCCCCCATTGATGATGTTAATAATGATATTATAGCCATTGTAGTTACAGCTACTTTTAAGCCTCTTTTTCTTAAAGCCATATTTATCTCCTCCATTTTTTATAATAATTTTCGTCTATCTTTAACTTTATAATTATACTTCTGTTTTATTACATGATATTGATTTTCATTAATAATTCAATTATATATTTTTTGTATATAATAGTTTTCAATATATTTGTATTTTTTTAACTTTTTTTGCTAAATTTATTTGTGATAACTTTTTATATGCTTTATAATTTAATTAATTTGAAATTTTACAAATCTTGAAATATAACTAAAACTCTGCTTTTATTCTATTTCAAAAAAAATATAGAATCAGATATAGTAATTATTAAAAAATATTAAA
>NZ_CP048741.1:286589-288291 GCF_018336475.1 Romboutsia sp. 13368 | reverse complement strand
CAAATCTTGAAATATAACTAAAACTCTRCYTTTATTCTATTTCAAAAAAAATATAGAATCAGATATAGTAATTATTAAAAAATATTAAATATAGTTGAAAATAAAAATAGTCTATATACTTTTTAATTAGTATATAGACTATTTTTTCTGTCTACTTTTGATTAAATTTTATTTCTATTTTATCGACTTTAGGCATTAACTGAACTAACTCTACCTTTGCTTTTTCAAACATATACTTAGATGCTTTTATAGAATCAGTATCTGAATATTTATCTACTAAATAATATACTTTTTTTATTCCTGATTGAATTATATTTCTTGCACAATCATGACAAGGGAATAGATTAACATAAATCCTACATCCCTCTAAAGATTTCCCCCTTGAATTTAGTATTGCATTTTGTTCTGCATGAACTACATATGGATATTTAGTTTCTAGAAATTCTCCTTCTCTTGACCAAGGAAAATCTTCATCACTACATCCATTTATAAAACCATTGTATCCAATAGATACTATCCTATTATCTTTATCAACTATACAGGCCCCCACCTGAGTTGATGGGTCTTTACTTCTCATTCCTGATAATAGAGATATCCCCATAAAGTAATCATCCCAAGATATGTAATCTGTTCTTTTCATAATTACCTCCCTTTACCTAACTTTTTATTTTATATTAAAATTCATCTTATATAATTCTATTNCWTTTCATAATTACCTCCCTTTACCTAACTTTTTATTTTATATTAAAATTCATCTTATATAATTCTATTACATTATCTATTAATGAATTTATTGTTGCTTTTCCTGTACAATTTATTCTATTAGAAACAAATTTAGCCTTACCTAAAGATGCTATTTCATCTACATCAAAATCTAAAATTTGTTTTCCATTTACATAAGTAAATCCAACACCTATTACAACTGCACCTTCTTTTATATCTTCTGACTTTATAAGGTTTTGTTTCCCAACACAAGATATTACTATATCGGCCATCTTAACTAATGATGATAAATCACTTGTTTTACTGTTTGCATTTATAAGGGTTGCGCCTCTATTCATAAGCATAGAACATAATGGCTTTCCTACATGGTTTGATTTTCCTATAACTAATGCCACTTTACCCTGAATATCTACATTATAATATTCTAATAAAGATATAACTCCTTTAGGTGTTGCAGGTGCTAAAACTTTATCATTTCCTAAGTTTATCTCTCCTATCCATTCTCTAGCAAATCCATCTGCATCTACATTATAGTTTATTGCTTTCATAAGACTTTCTGTATCTAGGTGTTTAAATGTTGGTAACTGAAGAATTACTGGTATCTTTTCTTTATTGCATTTGTTTATTATATTTAATACATCTTCATTGTTGCAGTCATCTTCAAATTTTACTACTTCTACATCTAATCCAGCTTTTTCTCCTTCTTTTATTTTACCTTTTATATATCTTGCGTTTGCTTCATCATTTGATGCATTTATTATTATAAATCTAGGTGTTTTACCAATTATTTTTTTTATTTCTTCTATTTCTTTTTTATATGTAAAAATCTTTTCATCACACATTTGTATTGCATCTATTATTTTTGTCATTTCTTTCTCCTAATCTATTTATTTGTTACTTATATTCTATTAAATAAGATATCAAAAATATATATTTTTATCCTTATAAAATTACTTCTACATTCTATTTATTAATATTT
>NZ_CP048741.1:286046-286490 GCF_018336475.1 Romboutsia sp. 13368 | reverse complement strand
ACTTATATTCTATTAAATAAGATATCAAAAATATATATTTTTATCCTTATAAAATTACTTCTACATTCTATTTATTAATATTTAAACATTTACATAATGTTATATTTATATTATACTACTTATTAGTGGGAACTTATATATTAATATAAGTATACGCTAGCCCAAATAAAAGCACCTATCTTTGATAGGTGCTTTTCCGTTATTAACTATTTTTTAGCTATTATTTTAATATTAATATATCTTTTTTCTATTATATAAYCTTAGCTATAAAWAACCTTAGCTATAAAATTTATAAACTTATGTATAAAATATAAAAAACTGATAATAATTAAGATATGAACGGAAAATACCTATCTCCCCCAGGTATATAAACCTACAGTCCCCTACTGTAGGTTTTTTAATTTATTTCCATCTATATTATCTGATAAAATAATCCGTGATTTG
>NZ_CP048741.1:285702-286037 GCF_018336475.1 Romboutsia sp. 13368 | reverse complement strand
AAATAAAAAGAGATAAGGTTTTTATTAACTTATCTCTTTTTATTTTATCCTTCTTTATCTAATACATCAAGCTTTTTAGCTATTATTCCAGTAGTACTAGCTTGTACTAATAATGTAAATACAATTGCCATAAAAACAGTAGATGAAATTACTTCATATCCAGGTATTTTATTTGAAACAACTATACCAGATAAAGCTGCAGGTATAACACCAGTTTCCCTTACCCACATCATAAATAATTTCTCATTTTTACTCCATTTTACTTTTCTATCAAAAGCTGTACAAACTAATACAACAATAGGTCTAGCTATAAATACTAAAACTAATACAACTAA
>NZ_CP048741.1:271838-282900 GCF_018336475.1 Romboutsia sp. 13368 | reverse complement strand
AAAACTGATAATAATTAAGATATGAACGTAAAATACCTATCTCCCCCAGGTATATAAACCTACAATCCCCTACTGTAGGTTTTTTAATTTATTTCCATCTATATTATCTGATAAAATAATCCGTGATTTGTACAATAGAAATACAGTTTACCACGACCTAATTTATGTAATCTAAATTGCATATCCCATTCAGGATATTGCTTTACAATAAGAGCTCTATCTCCCTTAACATATGCAACAAAAGATATATAGTGTTCTTTTCTCATTTCATGCTCAGTAGTAACATATAATTCATCTTCTACTGGCTCTACATTAAGCTTATGACCATCCTCTGCTTTTTTAGCTATAGCTGGTTCTAACATTTTTCCACAACACGATATGGTTGGATTTCCAGTCGATGTAATAAGATTACCACATTGTCCACATACATAAAATTTTAATTTATTCATATTTCCTCCTACTAAATCATTTAAATTTATTTCTCCTGATAGTATTTGATCAACACTTACACCTAATATTTGTGATAATTCTGGAAGTAAAGAAATATCAGGACATCCTAAACCTCGTTCCCACTTACTTATTGTTTTATCACTTATATTCATTAATTCAGCTATTTGCTTTTGAGTCATATTTTTACTTTTTCTTAATTCATATATTAAATTTCCGATTTTTTTACAATCCATCCTTATCACCTCTTAATATTAATTTAAACTACTTAATAAGTTGATTCAATAAACTAAGCGTAGAGTTACTTTAATTATTCTACTTTTTAGTTAATATCATTATATAAATTTTTATAAATCTCACCTAATCTTTCCATACTATAAATATAAAAAATCCTACAAAGTAAGAAATTGTATTATCTACTTTGTAGGATATATATACGTTATTAATAAAAGTTTATAATTAATCTATAAAAGTTACAACTTCTTCTAAAGGTTTACGAGATGGTTGATTTGGAGTATCATCTTCTGCTACACCTAAAGAAATCATAGACATTAACTTATATCCTTCTTTTTCAAATCCTATAAGTTCTTCTATTTCTTCTTTTGCATGCATTGGACCTGTCATATAACAAGTTCCATATCCCATTTCAGTTGCTGCTAATAAAATATTTTCTACTGCTGCTCCTATTCCTTGAGCTGCTGACTGAGGTGATACTAATACATCAAGTACTTCTTGTGGTGCATCATTTTCTTTTAGTATTTTATATTCTATCATTTTATACTCACTAGAATAAACTATTATTACTACAGGAGCATGTTTAAAACATGTATAGTAATTTATAGTACTCATGTGTCTTTTAAAATCTTTTTCATTCTTTGCAAGTTGACCTATATTTTCATGGCTTTTAGTTACTATATCAGCCATTTTATTTATTATGTCTCTGTTTTGTAACACTACAAAGTGCCAATTTTGCTGATGCTTAGGAGATGGTGCATAAGTTCCTGCTTTTAGTAACTCAACTATATCTTCTTTTGGTATTGGTGTATCTTTAAATTGTCTTACACTTTTACGATTATATATAAAATCTAAATTTGCCATATTGTTGCTTTCCCTTCTTATATAATTACCTATATATCAAAGTAATTATATAATTATAACTATTTCATGTCAAATTTAAAGATTTTTAAGGCTTAAAATGATTTAAATATAAAACTAATAAAAAAGATATTAACTTTAGTGTTATAAAAAGATATTGGTTATTTAGCCAATATCTTTTTATATTTCAATGTTGAAGGCAAATTCTAGGAATAATATAAACTATTTTCTTTATTTAAAATGAATTTTGAATTTTTATAATATGTTCTAAATAAAGATGAAACTACTATAACTCCAAGTGCTATAGCTCCACTTACTAAAATAACATTAGCACCTGTAGTAAAAGCTTGTTCAAATTTATTTTCCATAACATATGACATTGTATTATATAGACCAAGTCCTGGTATTAAGGTTATTATACCTGGAACTACAAATAATATAGTAGGCTTTTTCATCTTTCTTGCTAATATTTCACATAATAATGATGCAACAGATGCAGCTATAAAGTTTGAAATTATAGTATCAATATTAATTCTCATTAAAAGAATATATATAACCCATGATATCATCCCTATACCACCAGATATATAAAGTGTTTTCTTTGGAGCATTTAAAAATACTGCAAATCCAACTGCTGCTAAGTATGAAAATATAATGTGTATATACATAGGCATCCAAATCATTATAATACACCTCCAAATCTAACATATAGATTCATCGCTACACCTACACCTACCGCAATAGCTGTAGCAATAATTGCTGCTTCAATTACTCGTCCAACACCTGACATAAGTTCTCCTGATACCAAGTCTCTTATCGCTTTTATAAACGGAACTCCTGGTAAAAGAGGCATTATTGAACCTACTATCAACATCTTTGGTGTATCTAATATTCCAATTTCTACAAGTCCAACTCCACAAAAACCTATAACTATTGAAGATACTAATATAGCAAAAACTGGAATATTACTTATTTCTTTTACTTTATCATATACAATCATAGCAATTACTGATGTTATAAGAGTTAACATAAATGTTAGTACATTATCTCCTCCAACTAATACAGCAAAACTAGACGAACCAATTGCTGTCCATATATTTACAGCTCTTTGCGTATGAGGTGATTTGTCTTCTAAGTTTTTCAATTCTTCTATTGCCTCATCTATTGACATGTCTGTTTTACTAACAAATTTCCTAGAAAAATCATTTAACATATCTATTTTATTTAAATTTATATATCTACCTTCGATTACCTTCATAAATGTATATCCATCAAATCTATCATCTGATACTATAATTGTGTTAGGTGCTACAAATACATTTATATGGTTAAATCCTCTTGAACTACAAATTCTTTTTACTGTATCATTAACTCTGTAAGTTTCTGCTCCATTTGTAAGCATTAGTTGTCCTATAAATGTAGCTAATCTTAAAACATCTTTTTTATATTTATGAGTATTATTCTCAGCCATAAATACCCCCTTATTCGTTTATTTTATAGAAATAAATTATATCATTTCMACTTAAATGTATANAAATTATATCATTTCAACTTAAATGTATAAAGTGGTATTTTATTATATTTAACGTTTAATACTGTTCTATTCATTATATATAAAAAATACTCATATCCAATGAATATGAGTATCTTACAATTTCACATTATATTAAATATTAAAAGTTAGCTATATAATATCTAATCTTTAAACTCTTTTATTAAGCATAATCCTATTATAATCATTGCTCCGATATCCGCTAAAGGCTGAGATGCCCATACTCCATTTAATCCAAAGCTTCTTGGTATTATAAGTATTAATGGTATAAATACTATAACTTGTCTTAATAAGCTAAGTACTATTGATTTCTTTGCACTACCTATTGATTGGAAGTAAACTGTTCCTAATATACATACACCTATTGCTGGTAATGTTATTGAGTATATAGATAATCCATTAAGTGCTAATTCCATAAGCTTTGTATCTTTAGTAAATATTCCTATAAGTTGAATTGGGAATAATCTAGTAGCTATTAATCCTATAGTTAATATTACAACCGCTCCACTTACTGCTATTGATAAAGTCTTTCTTGCTCTATCATATTGCTTAGCTCCGTAGTTATATGCAATTATAGTTTGCATACCTTGGCTTATACCAAATATAGGCATCATAAATAATAAGTTTATTGATGTTATAGCAGTCATAGCTCCTATTGCTAAATCTCCTCCATATACTTTTAATACTTTGTTAGTTATTAAATGTATAAATCCTGAGGCAAGTTCCATAAAGAATGGTGTTAAAGCTATTATTACTATTCCTTTTATTATTTTTTTCTCTAATCTTATATTTTTTAATTTTAACTTTAAATTCGATTTTCCTTTAGTGAAGTAGTAAGTTGACCATAAACATATTACTAACTGACATATTACGGTTCCTACTGCTGCTCCTTTTATTCCCATATTATATCCAAATATAAATATTGGATCTAAAATTAAATTCAGTAAACAAGCTATTATCATCATATTAGATGCAAGTTTAGGATTTCCCTCTCCTCTTATTGCACTATTCATTGCAAATCCTGGCAAGTTAAACCATGCACCAAACATTATTACACTCATATAATCCATTGCGTATTTTATAGTATCACTACTCGCTCCAAATAAGTATAATATATCTTCTAAGAAGAATATTGATATAACCATCATTACTATACCAACTAATAATTCTATAGCAAATGTATTTCCTAAGGCTTTTTCTGCCTCTTCTCTATTACCTTCTCCTAATTTAATAGCTATGTTAGTACTTCCACCAACTGCTAAGGCAACACAGAATGCTCCTAATATTGTCATAATTGGCATTGTAACCCCAAGTCCTGATATAGCCAATGCTCCTACATCTTTCATAGAACCTATAAACGCTCTATCTACTGTATTGTATAAAGATGTTACCATCATCGCTAATATAGCAGGTATTGAATATTTTATAACTAAACGCCAAATTTTTTCATCTCTTAAATCATTCGTTGTTTCTATTTTACTTGTCATACTTTTCTCCTAACCTATCATGTCATAAGTTAAACATACAGGCTTGTTATTTCTAGGGTCTTCAACTATTTCAGCATCTATATTGAATAACTCTCTTAAGTTTTCTTTTGTCATTACTTCATGAGCAGTTCCTTCACAAACTACTTTACCTTTTTTAACACCTATCATATGGTCTGCAAATCTAGCTGCATTGTTAAGCTCATGTATAACCATAACTATAGTTGTTCCTTGTTTTCTGTTTAGCTCTTCTAATAACTTTAATATTTCTAATTGATGAGCTAAGTCTAAGTATGTTGTTGGTTCATCAAGTATAAGTATTTCAGTTTGTTGAGCTAGTGCCATAGCTATCCATGCTCTTTGTCTTTGACCCCCTGATAAAGCTTCCATAGGTCTTTCTCTAAACTCTTCTATTCCAGTTGATTTAAGTGCCCATGTTACTATATCTTCATCTTCTTTTTTCATTTTCCCAAATCCCTTTTGATGAGGAAATCTTCCGTAAGCTATTAATTCCTCTACAGTAAGCCCACTTGGTGCTTGCGGACTTTGAGGAAGAACTGCCATTACTTTAGCTAATTCTTTTGGACTTTGTTCCTTTATATTTATATTATTTACAAATATATCTCCACTTTTTGCTTGTATAATTCTTGCTATTGTTTTTAATATTGTAGATTTACCACAACCATTTGAACCTATTATTGTAGTTATTTTACCTTTTGGTATATCTAAATTTAAATCTTTTACTATATCTAAATTTCCATAAGAAATATTTAAGTTTTTAGTACTTATGCAGTTCATATTTATCTCCTTTTAAATCTAATTTATATTAATCCGTTAACATTAAATAAATAAAGTATGGAACACCTATTATCGCTACTACTATTCCTACTGATAGTTCCATAGGTGCAATTATATTTCTTGCTATAGTATCTGCTACTAAAAGTATTACAGTACCTACAAGGGCTGCAGTAGGTATTAATTTTATATGTTTTGGTCCTACTAATTTTCTTGATATATGAGGTGCAACTAATCCTAAAAATCCAATACTTCCTGCTACAGATGTTGCAACCCCTGCTAATATTACTGAATATATTATTAGTTTTACTCTTTCTTTTTCTACCTCTACGCCTAAACCAGTAGCTACTTCATCTCCTAAATTTAGTGCATCTAAGTATCTTGATTTATACATTGTTAATAAAGTAAATATTAATATAAATGGTAAAACTGCTATAACGTATTTCCAATTAGTTCCCCATATACTTCCGTTTGTCCATGCCATTACTCTATTAAATTCTTGTGTAGTAAATCTTAGTTGGAATATAGTAAGTATTGATGTAAATGCTATATTTATACCTATACCTACTAATAGTAATCTTGATGAATTTATTCCATTTTTCCATGCAAGTAAATATATTAAAAATGCTCCAAATATAGCACCACTAAGAGCTACAATTGGCATTGTAAATATAGTAAGATTGCTTACACCATCATATACATTTCCATTCATTAAGAATATATATATAACAACAAATAATGCAGCACCTGAGTTTATACCAAGTATTCCAGAGTCCGCTAAATCATTTTTTGTAACACCTTGAAGTATAGTACCTGATACTGCTAATGCAGTACCTACAAGTATTCCTATTACTATTCTAGGTAATCTTAATTTAAATATTGCTATTTCGTGTGCTTTTGTACCCTGTCCTATTAAAGTTTTTATTACATCACTCGGTGCTATTGATAATGAACCTGTATTTAAACTGATTAAAAAAGTACTGAATATTATGGATAATAATATTCCAATGACTATTATAAATTTTTTATTTTTCTTTATATTCATAATCTATTTTGTATCCTTTCTAACAAGGTAGATAAATACAGGCACTCCTAAAAGTGCAGTTAATGAACCTATTGGAGTTTCATATGGTGGATTTATCATCCTTGCTAAAATATCGCTATATACTAATAAAACTGAACCAAATATCATTGAACTTGGTATTATATATTTATAATCAGCACCAACTATTGCTCTTACTATTTGAGGAATTATAAGTCCAACAAATACTATATTACCTGCAACAGAAACAGATGCTCCAGTTAATAATATTACTAGTAATATACTTATAAATCTTATTTTATTTGTTTTTTGTCCTAATCCTATAGCTATTTCTTCACCTAAGCTTAGTATTGTTATCTTAGGTGCTAAGATAATAGCTCCAATTAAAGCTATCCCNNNACTAATGCTAACATTGCTATACTACTCCATTTTGCACCAGTTACTCCACCTGATATCCARAARCTAAGTTCTTGAGATAAGTTAAAATACATTGATATACCCATCGCTAGTGATATCAATAATGTACCTAATGCGGTTCCTGCTAGTGCAAGTTTAACAGGGTCTACTTTTCTCATACTTCTTGAACTTACAAAATAAACTAAAAGTCCACTTATACTAGCTCCTGTAAATGCAAATATCATCATTGCAAAACTATTTATTATTAAATTTGGGAACACCCTTTGTAATACAAATGATACTGCTATCATAAATGTAGCACCTTGTGTTATCCCCATTACAGATGGCTCTGCAATAGGATTTCTAGTTATACCTTGCATAATTGCACCTGCTACTGCTAAAAATCCACCTACAAGAGCTGCTGCGATAGCTCTAGGAATTCTTACATCTCTAATTATTTTAGTATTTATATCATTATTATCATGAAGTATACTATTTACTATTGTAGATAAATCTATATTCTTTGCTCCTAAAGAAATAGAGGTTACTATTCCAAATAGTAGCAATGCTATACCTACAAACATAAGTATATATGCTGCCTTTTTTCTATTAATCTTTTTCATCTATCCTCCATAAATTTACATATATTTATCCATAAATATAAATAGTAGGTGAAAAAGTCCTATCCTTTTCCACCTACTATTTATTTATACATTATTTTACAAGTTCATCCTTGATTGTATCTAATATTAATAATCTTCCTATTGGGTTGTATGGTTGACTGAAGTAAGGACTAGCATCTAACATCGYTACATTTCCTTCTTTTACAGCTTCTATTTGATTCCATACAGAATTATTTTCTAATTCAGCTTTATCAGATTCACTACCTATAATTATTAAATTATCAGCATCTATTTCAGCTAAACCTTCTAGAGTAACTTTAGGTAACTCTATTGAATCTTGTCCTGGCATATTTTCAGGTTGCTTAAGACCTAAATCATCTTTTAATACTGTTCCTAATCCAGCATTAGTAAATACGAAGAATTGTCCATTAGCTAAATCTGYTRATACTGCTACATATGATTCATCTTCACCATTTGCAGCTTTTACTTCTTTTCCAACTTCTTCTGCTTTTTTGTAATATTCATCTAACCATTTTTGAGCTTCATCTTGCTTTTCAAATATGTCAGCGATATCCATTAATTTAGCTTCCCAGTCATTGTACTCATCATCTACCATAACTACTGGAGCTATTTCTTTTAATTGATCATATATTTTTTCTTGTCTTGGAGCCATTATTATTAAATCTGGGTTTAATCCAAGTATTGCTTCTATATCTGCAGTTTCCATCATTGAGTGTCCTACTACTTTAGACTCTCCTAATTTATCTTCTATGTATGCTGGTACTGAATCTGTTTTATATGAGTCAATATTTGAAGTTCCTACTGGAGTGTATCCTAATAATACTAACTCTTCACTGTTTCCCGATATATCAACTATTCTTTCTGGGTTAGCCGGTATTTCAACTTCTCCTTTAACTGTTTCTACCACTCTTGTTTCTGCTTTTGCAGTTTCTTCATTGCTTCCATTTGATGAGCATCCTACTACACCAAGTGAAACTATAGTTAATCCTAAGATTGCTAATTTCTTTAATCCTTTCATGTTTTCCCTCCGATGTCTTTTTTATTATTAATTATTGTTAATTTCTATTATTGATAATCAATTTCATGTAATTTATATTTTTATTATATTTATGTATCATTTATTAGTCAATACATTTTTCAACAATTTTTTCTTTTTTTATAATATTTTCGCTTTTTTTCTACATTTATCATATTTACCCATAAATATATTCGTTTAAACTTATATTTATAATTTCTAATAACAATAAAAAAGTTCTTGTTATAATTTCAAGAACTTTTCTATTTATAGCATATAGTTGTATGATTTATTAATGTAAAATTATACATCCGTTGCTCAAAATGTCATTTTTTACCTTTCTATATTATTGATATTACTTATATTCATAGGTTATCCACAAAAAATTTCATAGCATAATTTCCTTGTACGTAAAAATGCTGTCCACACTTTATATGTAGACAGCATTTTGACTTTGATTTATTNNATTTATAGCATATAGTTGTATGATTTATTAATGTAAAATTTACATTTCTAATATTTAATAATAATCAATGATTCCACACGCCCATCTAGCACCTGCATTTCCTGCTGGTTGTGAAGTAAAATCATCATATCCTTGATGAAGTATGAAAGATTTACCTATAACTTCACTTACAGTAAACCTATTTGTAAATGTTGAAAGTATTCCTATACCATTAGCTGATAAAATTGGTGGTAAATCACCTGCATGCATAGGATGTTCTACATTACTTGGATTATAGTGAGATTTTGCATCAGTAAACGGTTCATTTGCATCTCCTACAGTACAATCCCCTACTTCATGAATATGAAGTCCATGGAATGAACTAGATTGATTATTTATATTAGGAATTCCTGTTATATACGCTTTTACATATACACCTTCTCCTAATTGGTATAAGTATATAGTACCTCTTATACAAGGTGCTAGCGGTCCTCCTTTTATTTGAGCATATGCATTTGGTTTAGATGGATTATATGAAGAAAATATTTTTTGAATATCATACTTCGGACAAGATGTATCCATAATATACCTCCTTATAATATAGTTAATCTATAACGCTATATATTATGTTTTCTACTTTAATAATGTTAMTTACTTTGTGATAATATAAAATTAAGGCTATGTTTTAAATGAGTGTTGAAAATGATACAATATAATTAACTTCACAATTGTTATATAATGCGAGTAAAAAGGGGATAAGATGAATTTTTCAAATTTTAGAAAATWGCTTGGTCTAATATTGATAATTTAAGAACTGATGGAAGTAAAGTACACATACCTTCTCTTTATAATGTAGAAGAAGCTAAAGATTGGGTTGATAATGGTAGTAGATTATAAACAATAAAAGAGCGTAGACTTTGTCTACGCTCTTTATTATATTAAGCAGCTTTATCTATGTTATCGTTAGAGTTAGCATACTTTTTAGTCATATAAGAATAAACAGGTAAACCTATAAGAGTTACAACAATTCCTCCTAAAGACATCATTGTACTTTTTGCACCAGCAAAGAATAATTGATTTAATACAACGAATAATCCACTAAATATTGCTATTAATGGAACTATAGRATATAGAGGTACCTTATATGGTCTGTGTAAGTTTGGATGAGTTTTTCTAAGTTTTATAACACCTATAAATGTTAAAACATAGAATGACCAAACAGCAAACATTGATAAATCACTTAATAAGTTAAATTGTCCTGATAATGCATATAAAGCTGATAATACAGCAATTAATAATGTTGCATTAGCTGGAACACCATTTTTATTTAATTTACCAAACATAACTGGTATAGTTTTTTGTTGTCCTAATGTATAAGTTATTCTTGGTCCAGTTAATAAGTATCCATTTATACATCCGAATACAGATATTAATATACCAACAGTTATTATTTTACCACCAATTGGACCAAATAATTCAGTTGCAACTGCTGAAGCAGGAGAAGCATATTGAGCTAATTGATCAGCTGGTAAAACCCAAAGGTAAGCTAAGTTTATAACTACGTATACTGCCATAACTAAAGATAAACCACCAACTATTGCTTTAGGTAAATCTTTTCCTGGATCTTTCATTTCACCAGCTATAGCACCAACATTTATCCATCCATCATAAGCAAATAATATAGCAACTAATAATTGTCCTATTACTCCTGTTGGGCTTATACCTTCTGCAACTAAAGGTTGTACTATAGGATTATCTCCTCCACCTCTTATAAATCCGAATACTATTATTAATACAAGAGGAATTAATTTACATACAGTTGATACAGTTTGTATTGCACCACTTGTTTTAGAACCAAAAGTATTTAATACACCTAGTAGTAATATAACTCCTACTGTCATAGGTATTACTAAAGATTGATTTCCTAATAATATAGCAGCTTGTTGTCCAAACATAACTGATATAGCAGCTATTGTAGCTGGGAAGAATAATACAGATTGCATCCATCCAGTTAAGAAACCTAATTTCTTTCCRTATATTTCTTCGATGTAAACCATCATACCACCAGTTTTAGGTATTGCAGCTGAWAYTTCTGCTGCAGTAAGTCCAGCAACTATTGTTATTATACCTGCTATAACCCATACTAT
>NZ_CP048741.1:271136-271806 GCF_018336475.1 Romboutsia sp. 13368 | reverse complement strand
GAAAACTGCTTGTGGTTTAAAGAATACACCACCACCTATAACCATACCAACAACAGTTGATAAAGCAGCAGCGAACCCAAGATTCTTTTGAAGAGTTTTCTTTTCCATCGTCATAATTCCTTTCTTTAATTATTAAAATTTATTTTTTATATTATTTAACAATGCTATATACTATTATTTATTTATATAACTTCTTTTGTAGAATTACTTGTTAAATTTGCTATTCTTTCTTTATTTAACTTAGACATACCTATAGAAGCAAGTACTAAAGCTCCGTAGCATACTAATATAAATGCGAATACAGACCACCATGCAACCATGTATCCCATATTATCAACTAAGAATCCGAATACTGAAGAACCAGCAGCAAATCCTACAGCGAAGAATATTTGAACTACACCAAGTATAGCACCAAATTCTTTCTTACCGAAGAATGYATTAAATTTTATAATATTTTTAAAAGCTTGCTATAAAGAATATAGCAAGCAATAAAAATATTAACACAAAAAATGTTGAAACAAGCAATAAAAATATTARCACAAAAAATGTTGAAAATATTATTCGCAAATTTAATATAATGCGAACTAAGTAAAGAGTTGTATTTGCTTATTCATACAACTCTTTATTTTTTATTATTTAAAATTTATCTAATTTCAACATTGTGTTAAAA
>NZ_CP048741.1:267671-271122 GCF_018336475.1 Romboutsia sp. 13368 | reverse complement strand
AAGTTTAATCTTACTATAAATATATTAATAAATTCTATAAAAGTATCTATAGCATAGGTTGTTGGTTATTCATTGAATATCCATCAGATCTAACATCACTCATATCTATGGTGTCTTCCTTTATCTCAACCTTACTAAGCTTCTTAACTGCTCCATAGCTATCTTTTAATGAAAGCTTATCTCCTCTACCAGAAATAACCCATAAAACTTTATACCCTCTAGGAATTACTTTTAATTTTTCTTCACCTTTTCCATCTGTGAAATATACTAGGAGATTAATCTTTTTCTTATTTGCATATTCAAAAACTGGTGTAAACTTTGTACCACCTCTAATAGGATTTCTCTCCTTTATATCATTTGCTGATTTTACCTTATATGAACGTCTAATTTCACTATCACATTCTATAATAGTAATTTCATGATTATAGTTTTTTACTATATTAAGAACTTCCTTAATAGCTTGTTTGAATTCTTCATCACTAATACTTCCACTAGTATCAAGTGCAACAGCTATCTCTGCTTTATGACCTCTAAGCTCTCCTCTTAAGTCTAGTCTATTTGGTTGTCTTCTATTTCTTCTAGTTATAGTCTTCTTTTTATTACTTTCAACTGTTCCCATTAACTTCTTAAGATATAAATTCCAAGGTAATTCTCCCTTACTATTTTTTAGCGATGATATTAATCCACCTAAATAGTTTGGTATTTCACCCTTTTGAGATATATTAACAAACTTCTCAGTAAATTCTTTAAGAGTTTTCTCATCTATATCATCAGATTCTTGCCAAATATCATGAGTATGTTCTGGATTATATTCAGTTTCTACACTTTCATTTTCATAATTATCAACTTCTTCACCATTCTCATCTACATCTTGTAAATCAAGCTCTGTTTGAATCTTTTCTACATAATATTCAAAAGTTTCGTAAGGCTCTAGCTTTAAAGGATACTTTGCATTCATCCATTGAAGTGTTGTTGCATATGGTGGTAAGTAATCTAAGTATTGATTTACTACAATATCCATCGCTATATTTATAGCTAATGTACTGTACTTATTTTTTAATTCCTTGCCTCTTAATAAATGCATAGATATTATATGAAGAATTTCATGCTTAATAGTGCCTTCCATTTGTTTAATATTAAGATTTAAAAATATTATTGGGTTAAAATATATTACATATTTAGCACCTTTAAAATTTACAGCAGTTGGACTACTTATATCAAATCTAATATCTCTTGATGTTTGAAATAGAAAATACCCATAAAAGTTATCTTTATCTTCCATAAGACTTAGATTAACTTTATCTACTAACTTAAAAAACTCATCTTTAAAATCTTGTGGTATATCTATTTCAAACTTTTCTCCCTTTTTATTTGCCTTTAGCATAGCATAAGTGTCTATAATTTCTTCTGCTCTATGATAAAGGTATTTTGCTTGTTTTTCAAAATAGCTTTCCATACACTATCCCCTTATCATACTATAAGACTCAAAGTATAATCCTACAAATTCTTCATTTTCTATAGCTTCATCATAGACATTTATATAATTACTTTTTATATCCTTCATAATACCTACCATTAAATCAACTGGGTATAATTTTAAAAACTCTATAAATCTATTTATATTATAATCTGATATTTCTTCATTATTTTCTATATTTGAATTTAATCTCTTTAAGATATTCATTGCTGATAAATAAAGTCTTGTATGGCTTTCACTTTTTACTTTTTCTATAATATCTGAATCTAAAGTTTCACATGAAAATACATCTTCATAAGATATTAAAGGGCTACTATCTGATTCTGCAAAGCTTATAAATTCTTCTGCTATAACTTTACCTACATTACCTTTTATAACATTTAAAAATACATTTCTTGGTATTGAATCTTTTTGTTCTTTGTATACGCTATAAGCTTTAGAAACTCTTTCATAACTTCTCGGAGTTGCACGTACATCATCTTCATTTATTTTGTGTAAATATTCAGGGAATGTTGATATAAACTCTATAACCTTTTGTTCTATACCTGCGTTTATTGCCCAATTTAACCATTGTGTATAATCAGGTTCCATGTTTAACCATACAAATCTATTTTCTTGAGCTGCATCCATATCAACAACTTGGTAATCAAAATCTGAACCATATTTACTTGATGGATTCATTGCCGCTAGTATTTTTACATCATCATGTAGCTTATATCCGTTTATTTCTCTATTTAAGATTAAGTTCATAAGCTCTTGTTGAACTGTATGTTCACAACGGTTTATCTCATCTATAAATAAAAGAACTGTTTTTCCTTTAGATATTTCTTCATCAATTTCTCTTAACTTATTATGAACTGCATATACTGTAATTTTCTTTTCTATCTTTTCTCCATTGGAATTAGTACTTGTATAAGATTCTATAGTTGGAAGTCCACCTATTTCTCCTTCTTTAAGAAGATTCCCATCAATAACTACTAAACTCCAATTATTTTCTTCTGATAGTTTCTTTGCTAGTGCAGTTTTTCCTATTCCACTTTCCCCCACTATTAATGGTACTTCATTTGTTGATAATACTAAGTCAACACTCTTTAATGTATCTATAAAATTCATATATCTATCTCCTATATCATCTTTAATTTTTCATCTACTGCTATTTTCTTAGCTTTTTTACTACCGTACTTGTGAATAAATATTATCTTGTCCATTTGTATATTTGAACTATTTCTATCTATAATGCTACAATTTAAGAAATCTCTAACATACTTTTCTTCTACATCTTCTCTTGATAAAACATCTTTTAATACTTCTTCTAATTCATCTTTATCTATTTCTCTTGCAATATATTTAATTACTAAAATATTAGCCTTTAAAAGTTCTAATTTTTTACTTTTGTCTAAACCATAAATTAGACCAATTGCAGCCTCATTACTTTTTATAGCTTCAAGTTGTATATTAAATGAAGGCATTTTTATATATCTCAATGCATCATAACTTATTTTTACAGCCTCTTTTTGAACACTTTCATAAGGCTCTTTTATAAATTTTATTGAGTCATAATTTTTTCTTACTGCTAGTAATTGTAATCTTTCACTTGGATTTTTAGCATGTTTTATAGCCCATCCTGCTTGATTTATAGCAATTTCAACTACTTTTTCTGTTGGATTCTTTATATACTCTAAAAGACTCCATCCTGAGTTTACTGCTTTTAGCATCATATCTTCTGTAGGTTCATCTATATATTTAATTGCTCTAATATTATTTTCAAGCGCTAATTCTTGCATTTCTATAGTTGGATTTTCTATATATTCTAATGTTAGTCCATCTTTTTTAATAGCTAACAATTTCATTTCATCTGTTGGATTTTCTATTGTCGATATAATATTAGGGTTATTATTTATCATTTTAATGATTCTTGATTCTTCCATATTATGTTCCCCCTATATAATAAATTTTTATATAATTTCTTCTATT
>NZ_CP048741.1:267582-267663 GCF_018336475.1 Romboutsia sp. 13368 | reverse complement strand
ATAAAGTTTTTAAACTTACATGGAACTAAATAGTAACAAAATAAAACTAAGGGTAAGAAATAAAATAAAAAGGTTATACTA
>NZ_CP048741.1:267465-267567 GCF_018336475.1 Romboutsia sp. 13368 | reverse complement strand
TCTTTAAATTAAAATAATAAAAAATTCACTTCGCTCGAGCGACGTGTCGGCGAAACATTTCGGATAAATCCAAATAAAAATGCTGTCCACACTTTATATGTA
>NZ_CP048741.1:264820-267225 GCF_018336475.1 Romboutsia sp. 13368 | reverse complement strand
TGTTCCYCCTATATAATAAATTTTTATATAATTTCTTCTATTATAATAGATATACTTTTTTTATGAATTTAAACAGAATAATTATGCCAATGGATAATAATTTTTCAAAAAATAAGAGCCATTTATCTATGGTTAATAAATAAATGGCTTTTGATATAAGTTTTATCCTTGTAGTATTTTAAATACTATTTTTCTTACATTAGATTTAGTATTGAATTTAACTCCTGGTTTATGTGCATCATGAGTAAAGAATAAAGCGAAAGATTTTTCATTAACTACTAATTCAGTAGAATTTTTATCATCTTCATAAAAAATAACATCACTTACTTCAGATAAATCTTCAGTTACTTTTAATCCATCAACTAAACTCCAATACATTACCTCTGTACCTTCTTGTACGTATTGTATATCTATGTATTTTTTATGTGATTCTAATCTACATTCATCACTATCTTTAGTTTCATAACTTTGAACTAATGCAAAAAGTTTATCCCCATCTAATTCATATTTTCCATTTTCTAAATTTTCACTTTCTACACGATCTATAAATTCTACTATAGATTTTAAATCAATGTTTAAATTTTCATATTTACTTATGTTTTTTATACTATCTAATATCATAATGTACTCCTCCATAAAATTATGTTTAATACTGTATTTTACCAAGTTTATGGTATTAAAATTAATTATACCATAATAACTTAACTCATTGTGCTAGTTAATATATAAAAATCTATCTTACTTATGTGTATTTAAACTTCTGCAAGATAGATTTTTTATTTTAGTATTTAATTTTATAATTGCTATTATCTATAGTTTTTACATTTTTCTTTTCTTGTATATAGTCTATTATAATTTCACTTACATCTATATTTATTTCACCTATAACTTCTGCACCTTCATAGCTAGGGTATATAGAAGTGTTGCTTGCACGGTAATTATTCATTACAACACTATAATACTTTTCTAAATCTAAATCTTCACCATTTCTTTTCATTGAAACAACACGATTTCCAAAGTCTTTAGTTAAGTCTATTTCATATGTAAGTCCACCAAATGTATCATAGTTGTAATGTTGCACCTTAGGTACTAAAAAGTCTATATTTACAGTTACTTTTCCATCTTCTAAAACAAAGTAAGTAGCTGCTTTTTCAATTGCTTTTTTAATATTTTCACCTTTTACTTTAAGTATTTTTAGTGTATTTGGATAAGGATAATTTATTAATACATCTCTTATAGACACATTTTTCTTAAAGCCAATTGTACTATCAAATAAAGATAATGCAGATAAATCAGCCTTTGCAACTTCAAGTTGTACCTCATGTAAAAAGTTTACTATTGGATGTCCATTTAATCTTACATCAAATATATCATTAACAACTATATCTCTATCAAAATGTCCTATTTCTTGATCTAAATATACTTGTAGTTTTGCTTCTGTATCATCAAATATACTTTGAAGTTTTTCATCTATCTCAACATCTATATCTTTAACATCAACTAATTCATAGCTTATATCTTTAGTTTCTGTATCTATAACTATTTTAGTAAAGTTTTGACCATTATGAAGAGGTTGAGAGCATATTCTATTATCTATTTTTGTTATAAATGATCTATGTTGGTGACCACTTAAAATCATATCTATAGAATCAAACTTTTCTAAAAGTTCACTTCCTTGATTTTCCTTAGTTAAAGCTTCAGTTGGTGTTGTATTATCTTCTATACTTTTTTCAAATCCACCGTGATAACATACTATTATAAAATCACAGTTTTCTTTTAATTCTTTTTCATACTTTTCATAAGTTTTTACAGGGTCATTAAATGTTAATCCTTCTATATTACAAGGTCTTTCCCAATTAGGCACAAATGATGTTGTAAATCCTATACATCCAATTTTAAATCCATCAAATTCAAATATTTTATATGGCTTTGTGTTTAATGTTAAACCATCTATATTAGCATTTATAATTTTATCACTCACTGGAGAGTATGATTTATTTAAATAATCTAATCCATAGTTAAACTCATGATTTCCTAAAACATAAGCATCATAATTTATATTTTCTAACCCTTCAATAATAGGATTAGTTTGCATATCATGTTTATATAAATAATGAGTAAGAGCAGAACCTTGAACTAAATCTCCACAATCTATTTTTAAAGATGCATCATAATTTAATTCATCCTTTTTCATATAACTACCTATCTTTAATATTCCAAGAGGTTGCTCTGTTACATAGTTAGTTGGATATACATATCCATGTAAGTCACTTGTTTGATAAATAACTAGTTTCATTTTTTCACCTTCTATATACTACGATTTTTTATTGGTTACTTAGATTGTTATGTATAAGCTAAACTGATATTTAAGCTTTAAAAATAGGCTTATACTTCAAAATCTAATA
>NZ_CP048741.1:257958-264813 GCF_018336475.1 Romboutsia sp. 13368 | reverse complement strand
TTTTTTATTGGTTACTTAGATTGTTATGTATAAGCTAAACTGATATTTAAGCTTTAAAAATAGGCTTATACTTCAAAATCTAATATCTTAAAGTAAAATAAAGAAGATGCCTTAAAACTTAAGACATCCCCTATATTTAAATATTACTCATATATTCCCATTAAAGTATTTTTGTATCCCTCTAATTTAGCTTTTACATCTGAGTTCTTATCTGATAATATATCTTCCATTACAACTTTTGCTTCATTGTATGCACTATCAACACCTTGAGCAGCTGCATTTATGAATAAGTTTTTAGCTGTTGCTTGTTCTAATACAGATGCTACTAAACTTCCTGAAGTTTTGTATGCTTCTGATGCTATAGCTTCTTGAGTTGCTGGTATATATCCAGTTTCAATTCCCCAAGTTATTTGGTTTTCTGTTGAAGTTAAGAACTTTAAGTATTCAAATGCAGCAGTTCTTTGTTCAGCTGTAGCATTTGAGAACATGTATACATCTGTACCTTGTTGCATAACTGACTCAGCAGGATATGCAGCAACACCTATTTCAAACTTACCATCAACACCTTGCTTAACAAATGACTCACCAGCATTTGATCCAACATACATACCTAAAGTTTCATTAGCAAATGGACCTGATAAGTACATATCTGTACCAGCTATTCTGAAGTAACCTTCTTTTACACCATCTAAGTAATAGTTAGCAGCTTCAACTGATTCTGCACCAGTTACATCTGTTTCACTATTAAAATCTACACCTTTATTTTTTAAGTAAGTAGTGTAGAAGTTATTTAAAGAGTCAAATCCAGCACCAACTATACCTTTTTTCTCAGTTATAGTTTTTGCAACTTGAGCAAACTCTTCAAAAGTTGTAGGAACTTCTAATCCTAATTCATCAAATAATGTTTTGTTATACCATATAACTTCTGTAGATTTATTGAAAGGCATTCCATATACTTTTCCGTCTATTTCAGCACCATTTCTAAATCCTTCTAATATGTTGTTGTAGTTTTTGTCACCTATAGTTTCATTTTCTATGTACGGTTTTAAGTCAACTAATAACTCATCTTGTATTGGGTTTACCATCCATTGTGGATATGCTTGAGTTAAAGTTGGTAAATCCTTAGGACTTGCTGTAGTAGCAGTTATTTTTTGTTGTAAGTCTGGGTAACTTGATTGATTTTGTAAAGTTACTGTTATGTTTGGATTAGACTCCATAAACTTATCAGTTAAGTTTTGTAAAGTCTTTTCTAAGTCTCCATTCATAGCATGCCAGAATGTTATTTCTACTGGCTCAGTTATTTCTGTTACAATTTCTTCAGTTGAAGCACTTTTTGTACTTCCACATCCAGTCATTAACCCAGTCATTAAAGCTGCAGATAATGCTAATGATGTAAGCTTTTTAAATTTCATGTCTAACTCCTCCAANNTTATATTGTTTGTTTCTTTTCTGGTAATAGTCTCTCACCTGACTTATTATAAAGTCTTTCAGGATGATAAGAATGAATTGGAACTAATAGCTTAGGTTTAATTAAGTCTATTATTTCAATCAAATCAAATGGATAAGCATGACCACTGCATCCAGCTAATTTAAATTCAATGTTATTGTCTTCGAATCTCTTTATAAATGGTGCATATTTAGGGTCAAAATCTCCTAATGGTGTTGCATTTGAATGAACATAAATTCCATTTTCTTTTAATCTATCAAAATGTTCAATAGCAAGTGTATCTAATTGCCAGAAATAGCTCCCCTCATCTTCTAGAAGTTTTTCAAATTCAACTTCATAAGATTTATCTAATCCATAATCTTTATCATCTAATTGATAATAATGAGATTGATATCCTGTCGCATGTTTTAATACATATGAATAATATGCATCTAAAACTACAGTTCTTGGATTAGTTTTTATTATGTTTAATATTCTTTCTATATTAGATATATAGTAATTAAAAGTTATTTGTTTATTTGGATTTTCTTTTACAATAGTATTTATTTTTTCTATTAAATTTGGCTCATTTTCATCTGCTGATACACGAGCATCTTCATTTAATTCTTGGAAAGAAACTGTAACCCCTTCTATTAATAAAACATCACAATTTTCACTTGCTTTACAGAAGTTTAAAGTTGCATCTTTTCTATATCCATGAAGTCTTATATCACCTGTATATGATATAACTAAGTCTGGAGTTTCTATTAATAATCCACTTGCTCCATATGCATCATGGTCAACTGGCATTACTTTAACCTTTATTTCTCCAACTTGAACTACTTCATTTTCTTTAACCCCATTTATTTCTCTTACATTAGCTTCACCTTTGTTGTGAAGTGGGAATAAAAAGTCATTATTTATATTTAATGTGTTAAGTAATGACTTTGTTCCTTCTAGCATATATAAAGGCACTGAAGGATTTAAGTAGTTAATTATTTTTGAATGGTCTAAATGAACATGTGATAAAAATACAGCTGTATTTTTAAACTTGTCTTCTTTAGATTCATATCCTTTTAAAGGTATACTTGGATCAAACATATTATCCAAGAATGGCACAAGGTTCATATCTAATAAGTCTTGTAAATCTTTTGGTTGCTTAGGAGATGCTGGGTCATATTCACTTCCAAAATCGAAGAATATATGACTATCCTCATAAGCTATTTCTATAATAGTTCCACCAATGGTTAAAATACCATTGTGGAACGTGATTTTTGTTTTTTTATCCTTTAACACCGCTCTTTACAACTCCTCTTATAATTTGTTTTCTAAATATTAAGTATAAAATTAGTATTGGAACTATCGCTATTGTTGAAGCAGCCATTTGTAAGTGTACATTTGTACCACTTTCTGTTGCAAAGGCACTTAATCCATTACTTAGTAATCTCATTTCCTTACTATTAGTTACAAGTATCGGCCATAAGAATGAGTTCCATCCATTTATGAATGTTAATATCCCCATTGTAAATAAAGAAGGTTTAGCAAGAGGTATTAATATTCTTCTTATAAACTCTAAATCTCCACATCCATCCACTTTCGCAGCTTTGTAGTAAGATAAAGGTATACTTGTTAAGTAATTCTTTAAGTAGAATATATAGAATATACTTGCTAATGATGGAAGTATTAAAGCTGTATATGTGTTTAATAGTCCAAGATTAGCTATAGTTTGGTAATTTGTAAATACAGTAACTTCATATGGTACCATTAATAATGCTGCCATACCCATTACTAAAACATTTTTATATTTAAACTCTAATTTAACTAATGCAAAAGCTGCTAAAATAGAAGTTATTAAAGTTCCTATTGTTGATAATCCAGCAACTAAAACAGTATTGAAGAAATATCTAACAAAAGGTGCTTGTTCCATTGCTAAAGCAAAGTTTTGCCATTGAGGAACTTTTGGTACAAGTGTTGGCGGTATACTTGTTGCCTCTTGGAATGTCATTAAACTTGATAATATCATATACACAAAAGGAAACAGTGTAATTAATGACATTATAACTATAAATGTTTTTGATAAAAATAAATTAACTTTTTTCATTTTTTCACCTACTTAGATATTCTTTTTAAAACATAGTTCTGTATTAATGTAAATAATAATATTAAAGCAAATAATATTACTGCCGCTGCCATACCTTGACCATAACGGTACTCAACATAGAATTTATTGAATATATAGAATACTCCAGTAGTTGCACTGTTAGCTATTCCAGCTTTTCCATTAAATAATGAGAATACTTGTGCATATACTTTAAATGCATTTATAAAGTTCATCATTAATAAGAATGTTATTGTTGGTATTAACTGTGGTAAAGTTATTTTGAAAAATTGCTCCATTTTAGTTGCACCAAACATGTCAGCAACTTTGTAATAATTATCATCAATCGTTCTTAATCCTGAAAGTAATATTATTATATTAAATGCAAGTCCAGACCAAATTCCAAATAGAATTAAAGTAGTCATACTCATACTTGGATCATCTAAGAAGTTTATAGGTCCAACATTTATAAAACTTAATAAATAATTTATAAAACCATATTCTCCATTGAATAAGAATCTAAATACTATACCTATTGCTATTACACTTGTTAAATATGGTATAAAGAATATAGTTTCAAATAAGCTCTTATGTTTAATTTTTTCAAATATAGTTATTGCTATAAACATTGATATTATAAGACCTACTGGAACAACAATAAATGCGAATAATGCTGTATTTCCTATTGCATCATGAAACTTTGGGTCTTGTAATACTACTTGGAAATTTTTAAATCCATTAAATTCTAAATTATTTAATGTACCTTTTTGCATAGACATTATAAATGTCTTTATTAAAGGTAAAACATTGAATATTCCTATTATTATTAAAGCAGGTAAAAGAAATAACCATGCTTGTGGTGAATTTTCTGCTCTATATTTTAACTTTCTCATTAGTATACTCTAACTCCATTCTCTTGGAATAAATAAATTCCGTTGTAATCTATATCAAATCCTACACTATCTTTTTCTCTTATGTTGTCATTTACATCTACTATTGATTTTGAATTTACTCCGTTAACTTTGAAGTTTAATATACAGTCTTTACCTATTAACTCAACAGTTTCTATTTCAACATTGAATAAAGGATTTTCACTTGTTACAAAATATTCAGGTCTTATACCTACAACATAGTTTTCTTCAGTTAAATCAGCTTTAAATCTATCTTTATTTAATAAACTTAAATCTATAGAGAAGTTTTCTCCTTTTAACACATTACCTTCTTTTTTCATTTCATATATATTTATTATTGGGTTACCCATAAACTGTGCAACAAATAAGTTTGCTGGTTCTAAGTATAAGTTTTGTGGTATATCAAATTGTTGTACTACACCTTGATTCATAAGAACTATTCTATCACTTATAGATAAAGCTTCTTCTTGGTCATGAGTTACGAATATAGTTGTTATACCTATTTCCTTAACTAATCTTCTTATTTCTTCTCTTATCTTAAGTCTTAATCTTGCATCTAAGTTACTTAAAGGCTCATCTAGTAATAAAACCTTTGGATTTTGAACTAGTGCTCTAGTTATTGCAACCCTTTGTTGTTGACCACCTGACATATTACCTGGTTTTTTATCAGCTAATTCTTCTATACTAGTTATCTTCATATATTTCTTAGCAATTTCCATTGCTTCAGCTTTTGGCATCTTATTCTTACCAACTGTTAGAGGGAACATAATGTTTTCTAGAACAGTCATATGAGGATATAATGCATAGTTTTGGAATACAAGTCCTATATTTCTATCTTTAGGATGCTTGTTTACAACTGATTCTCCATCAAACTTGATTTCTCCACTTGTCGGGTCTAATAATCCAGCTAAAAGATTAAGTATAGTTGTTTTACCACATCCACTAGGACCTAATAAACACACTAATTCACCTTCGTTTATTTCTAAATTAATGTTTTTTAAAGCTTCATGACCATTGTCATAAACTTTCTTTAATTTCTCTATCTGTATCATATTTCACCTCTAGTAATATTTTTATGATATCTATTGAATATCCATTATAAATTTCAACTATGAATATTCTTATTTTATAGTATGTCATAGTTTTATTTTTTTGTATATTATCCTCCTATAATATACACTATTCGACCAAATTGTACAACATTATATTACATTATAATTTTTATTATTAATCATTTTCCTCATGTTGGAATTAGCAGATTTCATCAGTTTTTTCCATTATTACATTTTATTTCATTTAGCCTAAATTTTACAAATAAAACCTATTATATAGTTTTTTTATTAAATCGTCTCCTATCGTATTTTTTTATATTAACCACTGTATAAAATACGCTTTTATCTTTATCATAAAAAAATTTAACACTTAAACAAATATATAAAAATTCGCTCCGCTTGAGGGACGTGTCGGCGAAACATTTCGTATACATCCGTTACTTGAGCCACTGAGTGGGCGAAGCACTTCAAAATGTAATTTTTTACTTTTCTAGATACATTGATATTACTTTAATTCATAAGTTATAAACAAATTTTTATGCAGTATAAAATCCTAGTACATGAAAAAGGTTGATTGCTATTTATACATAGCAATCAACCTTAATATACTTAACTATAATTTTTTATATTTTATATACTACAATATCCTATAGTATCATAATTATTATCTATTTTATATTCTTTACTAGGATTACCAACTATCCAATTTTAATCAAACATAGTTGTGTCTATTATTAATCCAAAATATATCATAGCTATTCCTGCATCTATACGTCTTTCCTAATCACTAGTAAAATCATCTTTATTTACATATATTTTTTCTTATCTAATTTAAAAATAATTCCAAGAGCTATATAGCATATGCCAATTACTATTACTCCATAAGCTAAAGAAACTCCTATATTAAATTCTTGCATATTAGTTACTATAGAAATTGAAATCGGTCTATTATGTACACCATAAAGTAGTGCAGACAGTGTGTATTCTCCAATAGTTCTAATAAACACTAATATAGCTCCTGCCATTATTCCAGGCATCATATTTGGTATTATTATTTTATAGAAAGTTTTCATACTTCCTGCTCCTAAACTTCGTGATGCTTCTTCTAAACCTAAGTTTACTGAACTTATAGCTACTTCATTAGAGCTAAATAATAATGGCAATGCTGAAATTGTATAAGCTATTGGTAATATATAAAATCCACCTATCAAAGATTCATTAAATGCAAATATATTCTTTTGATTAAATGAATTAATTAAGTTTACTGCAATTACACTAGCAGGCATACTCCATGGCAACATTATAATAAATCTTGCTAATCTATTATATTTATTATTTTTCTTAATAACTAAGTAAGATACTGGTACA
>NZ_CP048741.1:256529-257239 GCF_018336475.1 Romboutsia sp. 13368 | reverse complement strand
ATGGTTTCAATTGTGTACAATAATTTTAAAGTTTAGATTAAAAATATTTTTAGTTTAGTATATATAATTTATTGTTTATAAAAATTTTTGTTTTATTTAGTTTTACTAAACTATGAATATTTGCATTTTGCTTTAAAGTTATATTTATATCTAATAAAAATTTTAAATTTCCCAAAATATTCAAATCTATCTCTTTTAATAAAAAATTCGCTTCGCTCATATAGCCAACGATATATCCTCGCTACCGCTTCGGATACATCCGTTGCTCAAAATGTCATTTTTTTCTTTTCTAGATACATTGATATTACTTTAGTACACAGATTATCCACATTTTTTTGAAGTATCATAATTTCCTTGTAATGAAAAAAGGTGAACTATAAAAACTATAGTTCACCTTTTTTCATTTAATATCTATTTTTTATCTAAAGTTTATATTAACGATTACATCCACAGTTGTTGTTGTATCCATGGTTATTATTGTATCCATAATTTTCGTTGCAATAATCATAATCATTATCATCATCTTCTGAATATCCATAGTCTTCTAAATTACATCCAAAGTCATCATTGAAGCAATTTTTATAACATTGAGCTGCTTGTTGTAAACAGCATTGAGCTTGTTCCATTAATTCTTGCGCATCATTTGCAACTTCTTCATAGCAATTCCAAAGTTCATTAGCTCTTTTACATTCTTCTATAGCTTGTTRTTT
>NZ_CP048741.1:254312-254653 GCF_018336475.1 Romboutsia sp. 13368 | reverse complement strand
ATAGTTGTTGTGCTTTACATTCTGCTGCTTTAGCTTCTTTTTCTGTTGCATTAGCATTATTTAATAAATTATTAGCTTTTTGTGATAAAACTTGGGCAGATTTTTCACATTGTTGAGCTTGATTATAAATATCTGTAGCTTGACAATCACATTGTAAAGCTTTTTCAAATAATTCTTCTGCTTTCTTTGCTAAGTTTACACATTTATCTACACATGTTATTTCATAATCCCCACATATATCTTCTGGGCAAGTTTGAACAGGCATTTTACATGTATTAGCTTGTTTAACTGGTTTACATGAAGTTATACTTGGCATATTWKCWTKKYWAACTGGTTTACAT
>NZ_CP048741.1:248612-251044 GCF_018336475.1 Romboutsia sp. 13368 | reverse complement strand
TAAAATACTATCTAGTTTATATTAAAATACAATAGAAATTACAATCTAAAATATATTAAGAACTAAAATTAGGGCATCAGGGCACCTATTTTACCAAAYCTTAAAAATTAATATATTTAATCATTTTATAAAGTTATATAATTTTGATGCCCTAAATGCCCTAACTATATACATCTGTTGAAATTACTTACTTTCACTACAGGGCACTAACTAACTTTTTAATGCCCTATATAAAATCTTACTGTCCTAATGCCCTAGCTTTTTATTATTTTCTTAAAAAATCAGGGCATCAACCTATCTAAAACTATATAATGCCCGATAATAATGGGCATTTATATGGTGGAGTTATATATCCTCTTCTTCCATTGCTCTTTTTATACTGAGCACCATATTTAAATAAGCTTGTCTTTAATGAACTTGTAGAATTTATATTTAACTTACTACATATATCTGCTGTTGATTTCCACTTCCAATTTGACTTATCACTGTCCCAATCAAACTCTCTTTCAACTACAAGTTCAACATTTAAAGATATTTTAAAATCTTCATTGCTACTATTTAATAACTCTAATTCATCCTTTTCTAAATAATGTTTAACCTTATAATCTTCCTTTAAATGCATTACCTCTGCCCATAGCATATTTATATCTAAATTATCTATTATCTCAAAATCAATTTTTTCAACAGGTATTACCCAGTACCTTCTGTTTCCTGTATCATCTTTTAAGAAATCTCCATTGTTTACTGTTGCATAAAAAGATGTTCTTCTTGGGTATACCATAGGTTTCATAGCATATGGTCTTCTAAATTCATCACTACTTTCTGTTATAAAAGCTTTAAGTTTAGCCAAATCTCTTTTTAATGTAGAATCAAGTTCCCCTAACTCAGATACCCAGTATTTTATACATTGATATACTTTATCTTTATCACTTGGATCTAGTTCTAGTCCTGTTTTTACATACATKGGTATTAGTTTTTTGATAAGCCTTGTTTTACCTATTCCTTGCTTTCCTTGAAGTGTAAGTATACCTTCAATATTTTTACTTCCATCATTAAAAGGTATCATTGCAGTATTTATTAACCACTTAGTTATAAGTGTTTTCTTTAATTTAGGATTATAATCCTTTGGAGTAATAATAGCATCACATAGTTTTTGTATGTATTCATAGTTTCCATCAAAGTTCATATAGGATTCACTTAAATAATCTGCTACTGGATTTTTAGGATTTGATTCTGCTATTATTCCTATAAATTTATCAATCATATGAAGATTAAGATTAAATCCACACTTTGAACATAAGGAATGAATTTCTACAAGTTGGTTATCCCCATTGCTTACATCTAATCCTTMTATTTCAATATCTTTAGTTATTTCATTATAAGAAACTTGTATATTGTTTGCTTTTAGTATTTCATATAGGTTGTCCCAGATTTTCATAGGTTCACCTTTTTTATTTACAAAAGGATAGATGATATTATATTTTTTATCTCTCACTTCATCACTTTTACAACTTARTTCAAAGGCTTTRTCTAAATCACCTTCTTGTAAANATTTTTGATACTTATTATTATAAAAATTTACTAAGTTTTCTTTGTTTAAAGATTTTGAGGTATTAGTTTTTATATTTGGTAAATTTAAAGGTCTATTTAGTATTTCATAAGCTTTTTGTAAGGCTTGTATGAATGGTAGGTTTTCTATTTTTTGAATGAATTTTATTATGTCTCCACCTTCATTACAAGAAAAGCATTTATAGAAGGCTCCATTTCCTTTGTCTACTATTGAAAAGCTTGGTGTTTTGTCATTGTGAAATGGACAGCTCATTTTGTTTCTTTTTAGTTGGTTTGGATAGTAGTAGTTTATTACAGTTTCTAAGTCTTTTATATTATTTATTTCTTGTATATATGTTTTGAACATGTTTATCCCCCCTTAGTTTTTATAGTGTTATGTCTTTTGTGTCTATGTCTAATGATTTTGATATTTTATATATGGTTTGGGGTCTTTGTGTTCCTTGTCCGTTTACTGCTCTTGCGGCTGTTGATTTTGAGATTTGGCTTATTGATGCTAGTTTTGTTATTGAGTAGCCTTTTTGCAGCATTTTTGATTTTATTAGTTCTGTGTTTAGTTTGTAGTTCATATTTTCCCCTTTTTGTTTCATTTTGTTTTATGATTAGATGATATCAAAGGAGTTTGGTCGTAGTATAGTAAAGAAGTTTAATAAAATTTTTTATAAAAGTATTTTATAGAAAAAGNNNTTTTATGATTAAATAATACTAGAGAGGTTTTGTCAAAGTATATTAAAATAGTTTAGGAAAATTTTTTATAAAAATTCGCTTCTCTTGAGCGATGTGTCGACGAAACATTTCAAAACATCATTTTATGTTATAGTTTTTTGTACGTAAAAAAGAACTACTAATTATTATATTTTAGTAGA
>NZ_CP048741.1:248377-248606 GCF_018336475.1 Romboutsia sp. 13368 | reverse complement strand
TATGTGTGTTCGTGGATTTAAATGGTGGAGACGATTCACAATAATTATATCCACCATTAAATATTTATTAAAATACTATCTAGTTTATATTAAAATACAATAGAAATTACAATCTAAAATATATTAAGAACTAAAATTAGGGCATCAGGGCACCTATTTTACCAAACCTTAAAAATTAATATATTTAATCATTTTATAAAGTTATATAATTTTGATGCCCTAAATACTC
>NZ_CP048741.1:247399-247578 GCF_018336475.1 Romboutsia sp. 13368 | reverse complement strand
TATATGTATTCTTTATCAATCAAAAATTCAAATGGTTCATTATACAATTTATTAACTGTATTTATATTATCAATAAATAATCCAACTTGACTACTTCTTGCATCACTAAAATTTTTAAGAGCTTTATTCATTTTATTCGATTCAAATTTTTTYAATCGTTCACCGGTTTCCATCAATAC
>NZ_CP048741.1:246799-246898 GCF_018336475.1 Romboutsia sp. 13368 | reverse complement strand
ACTTGCCTTTAAATTTGCCTTTTCTTTATTCTCTAGAAATGAGAGTATCTCTTGCTGTGTTTCTTGAATACTATCAAGTTTATTGTCTATAGTCATTAA
>NZ_CP048741.1:246510-246615 GCF_018336475.1 Romboutsia sp. 13368 | reverse complement strand
TATAATTCATCATTATTAATACTCTGTGTTATCGTACGTGTAACATCAGATAAATTTGAAAATGCAACCCCTAAAGTAGATAATTTTGATAATGGAATTTTTATG
>NZ_CP048741.1:246105-246176 GCF_018336475.1 Romboutsia sp. 13368 | reverse complement strand
ATACTCATATCTAAAAGATATGAGTATTTTAATATATTTCAATGGTGGAGACGAATCGCAGGAATAATACC
>NZ_CP048741.1:243892-243972 GCF_018336475.1 Romboutsia sp. 13368 | reverse complement strand
TTTTTGTTTTCTACATCCACATCTATATGAAATATAATCATTTCCATACTTATCTTTTCTTTTATTACCTTGCATTGCAT
>NZ_CP048741.1:243302-243471 GCF_018336475.1 Romboutsia sp. 13368 | reverse complement strand
ATCAAATGCAACATCATAACCTAAAGGCGCATCACCGCCATTGTGTAGGGCTTTGAGGGCATTCTCTTTTTGGCCTTTAGCAACTTCCCTTGCTAAGTTTGCAGAATAATACTGTGCCATACCTTCAATAACCGATTCTAGGATAACACTTTCCGGTGAATTATCTAAG
>NZ_CP048741.1:243088-243152 GCF_018336475.1 Romboutsia sp. 13368 | reverse complement strand
TTTTGGAATTCTGGTCTATTTGCTGATGTTGCTGATTTTGCTCTATCTATGAATATTTTTACTA
>NZ_CP048741.1:236611-236698 GCF_018336475.1 Romboutsia sp. 13368 | reverse complement strand
CACACTTATGTAGCCTATTAGTTATAACTTCATCTTCCTTACTAAAGTCAGTATTACCTGATGGGTGATTGTGAAAGCATATTATTT
>NZ_CP048741.1:235933-236052 GCF_018336475.1 Romboutsia sp. 13368 | reverse complement strand
CTGTTGATTTTCTATTATCTCCATAATATTCATTCAATATASTGATAACGTTATCCACATTTTCAAYTAYTTCCTTTGGATATTCTGATACTAAATTTAATTCTTCTTTCTTGCATAAG
>NZ_CP048741.1:235735-235840 GCF_018336475.1 Romboutsia sp. 13368 | reverse complement strand
TTTTTATATTGTTTTTTACTCTATTTTTTCCAAAAGTGTATATATATATTTATAATWTAAWCCCCTAGCAAAATTTATAATTATATATTAGACTTTTATATGAAT
>NZ_CP048741.1:235434-235572 GCF_018336475.1 Romboutsia sp. 13368 | reverse complement strand
TCTTATCACTCTTAAACATCTCTTNATAAGTATTTATCATAATTCTATCATCTTCTGTAAGTCCTATACCAAAAATATCATTTATCTTTTTAATTATATCTTCTAAATACTCCTCTTCACCTTCACTTATACGAGAAA
>NZ_CP048741.1:235158-235310 GCF_018336475.1 Romboutsia sp. 13368 | reverse complement strand
GTCTATTCTTTGTTTACCCTTTTTAGGTAGTTTCTTTAAAAGTGCTACTAAATAAACCTGTAATCTTAAAAGATTTAGATTTTTTATAGGATAAATCTGAATTAAGAAATTATAAAAAGTAATATACTTTTGACATTTTTTCTTAAATTCAT
>NZ_CP048741.1:234690-235140 GCF_018336475.1 Romboutsia sp. 13368 | reverse complement strand
CTTATTCTAAGTAGCAATATCTTTCAACAGCCTTATCTATCAAGCTATTCATCTTAGCATCTTGAGCACTAGTTCTTTTCTCTTTATAAAATAATATAGTAAATTCATTTATTTCATCATCATTATATCTCCATAAGTTATTTCATCATTCCATTTTAAATCATAAACACTATCAACTTCTTGTATATACATTRYTAGTCATTTCAAAATATGGCTTATATGCATCTTGTATATCTTCCACACTATTTTGGAAATCTAATACAAATGTTTGTTTATTAGGATAAGTTCTATTAAGTCTTGATAAAGTCTGAACTGTCTTTACACCATCTAACTTTTTATCAACATACATAGCACAWARCTTYRRTTGGTCAAATCCTGTTTGATATTTATCTGCAACTATAAGTAACTTAAAATCATTCTTTTCAAATATATTTGGTAAATTTGAATCAG
>NZ_CP048741.1:234428-234544 GCF_018336475.1 Romboutsia sp. 13368 | reverse complement strand
AGCATGTAATYTAYTTGCTGTAACTATCATTCCTTTAGCTCTACCYTCTAACCACATAGACCTATTATCAACAAAATCATCTATTATAGTTTCAACCTTTTGTCTTATATTATGTT
>NZ_CP048741.1:231028-231548 GCF_018336475.1 Romboutsia sp. 13368 | reverse complement strand
TTTAATTAATAAAATAAAGTAAGTTGTTTTATACAAAAACAACTTTTCATAAAGATTAGTATTTGTTAATTTTAAACAAATACTAATCTTTTTATTTTACTTATAGAATATTAATTACCAATTAATTTTTTTAGTAGTTATATTCTCTAATAATATAATAACAGAGGAATTTAGTTATAAAGATTTATTTATTAATTTGAGCATGAATACTATTAGTTATCCATTTTATTTTTAGATATGTAATTAGTTTTTATATTTGAGTCTCAGTTCCACAAGATTTACATTTTTGCATTTGAATTTGATATATTTCATTATTTTCATTCATATCTTGATATGTAGTTAATATATGCTTTCTTTCTTTTTCACAAATATTACAAAATACAGGTTTACTCATTTTCTTTGTATTTATTAATTCCATTTATCAATACCTCCATATAATAATTATAATTTTAAGTTATTTTTATTATTGATAAATTTATTTTTTCTTATACAGTTATTTTCATTTTATATTTATTATAAA
>NZ_CP048741.1:230680-230990 GCF_018336475.1 Romboutsia sp. 13368 | reverse complement strand
TTCCATAAGAGGCTTCGCCTTTAAAGCATTTACTGAAATGTGCTCTACCAAACTCACAAACTGGAATTGGCATACTATCTACGACTCTTATATTATTGGAATAAGATTGAATAAACAAGGAAATATACTCTCTTATTTCATTGATTACAGAATGTAAATTTCRTTTAGTTCTATTAAATCTAGTTCTATCTCCTAACTTTGGAAATAAATTTGAATATTCTCTACTTAATAAACTGAAAAATGCTTTTTCTGAATCTATAGTTAGAAGTTCACCAACTATACTTATAGTTATTATTTCGCTATCGCAAAA
>NZ_CP048741.1:230404-230530 GCF_018336475.1 Romboutsia sp. 13368 | reverse complement strand
TCCTTTAGATTAATGCTAATAATCTTAGGGTACTATATTTGTTGGAGTTTTATTATTGTAAAAATTAACTAGCACAACGAGTTAATTATTTTAATTTCATCTTCTTTATAACCTGCTTCTTYTAAG
>NZ_CP048741.1:227208-227538 GCF_018336475.1 Romboutsia sp. 13368 | reverse complement strand
ATCTAACGYTRTTTTAGTTTTTGGCTATGTTAGCTAAATTCGTGATAAATAATATAATTTAGTTCGCAATTGATATATAATGCGAAATAAAGATACTCGTGATGCCATATATATAAACAGTTATTTATTGGTAATGTTATATTGCTAATTTAAGTGTTCATGAAAATATATATTTTAGTAGACACTTAAATCACATAGATTCTTATATGATTATATTTAATTATGGAGGTGATCTTTTGTATCTGCTTGATTTATCCCTTCTTTTTTAAGAATAAAAAAGAAGGGTGATTAATTATGAAAATAAATTATCAATTCCTCTGTTGTTGAATA
>NZ_CP048741.1:226432-226554 GCF_018336475.1 Romboutsia sp. 13368 | reverse complement strand
TCTTCTGTTATATCTWCTGATTCTRYACCATTACTTTCTATAGATAGTTCATTTATCTTTGATTCTAAATTTAACTTTACTTGTTCTAATTCATCTAACTTATCTTTAAGCATACTATTTAC
>NZ_CP048741.1:225911-226005 GCF_018336475.1 Romboutsia sp. 13368 | reverse complement strand
CTACTTAGCCAATAYCTTTTNCGTGGATTTCAATGGTGGAGACGAATCGTRGAAATAATATCCACGATTTATATTTTATTATCTCGCCATTATC
>NZ_CP048741.1:224357-224492 GCF_018336475.1 Romboutsia sp. 13368 | reverse complement strand
CCATTCCCTTTTTAGCTTCACCACTTCACCACCTAATATATTAATATGTGCTACAAAATGGCTTATTAATAAACTATGGTCTATATTTCCAGGTTTCCTACCTAAATAATAAATATATGATGATATTTGATTAGG
>NZ_CP048741.1:223880-224061 GCF_018336475.1 Romboutsia sp. 13368 | reverse complement strand
ATATTTGATTTTACATTATCATMCTTTATATTTTCCTTTTTAATCTCTAATTTTCTTATTAACCTCTTAACCTGGGTATGGTCTATATAAAAACTTTGAAATTCATTTAATTTACCATTGTATCTTATATATCCATGGCCATTACCTCGTAAATTATTTAATAAATTATACTTATCTATAA
>NZ_CP048741.1:223652-223765 GCF_018336475.1 Romboutsia sp. 13368 | reverse complement strand
TATTCCAATAGACCTCCATTGACTCAATGCAAGTTGTAACATACTTTGTATAGATTTATYYTTATATACACTTGCAAAYTCTTCTATAACAAATAATATTACTGGTAACTTAT
>NZ_CP048741.1:223348-223459 GCF_018336475.1 Romboutsia sp. 13368 | reverse complement strand
ATATAACTGTAATTCACTTGGTTTATAATTTAATACTAATTGAGTTAATATAGTCTTTAATGTTGTACTTTTACCACTCCCACTCTCTCCAAATAGTCCTATATGCTTATC
>NZ_CP048741.1:223134-223247 GCF_018336475.1 Romboutsia sp. 13368 | reverse complement strand
ATTTATGATTATATACTTTAATATCAAAATAAGCACCATTGGAACTACTTATAAACTCTATATCAATACTTTTATTGGTTTGTAATTCTAGTTTATCCTTTAATCCTTCTATA
>NZ_CP048741.1:222191-222315 GCF_018336475.1 Romboutsia sp. 13368 | reverse complement strand
CAATATCCATTTATCCAGTTATCATTTTTATCTTTGTAACTGGTTTCGTAAAACTCGCCATCTATTAGGATGGTTTTTTCTTTGCTCATTTCTATTAAATCAAGTTTATCCATATCAAAACAAT
>NZ_CP048741.1:220758-220846 GCF_018336475.1 Romboutsia sp. 13368 | reverse complement strand
TAGCATTAGGACACAACATAACTCCCCATGCTTCCTGGAGTGTTAATATAGTACCCTCATCAAGTATATTTTCTAAGAAGCTTTTAAA
>NZ_CP048741.1:219453-219613 GCF_018336475.1 Romboutsia sp. 13368 | reverse complement strand
TTAGCTCATTTATATCMTTTATTCTATTAKYTTCTTTTTTCCATGGTACTACTGGTTTATTAGTATAATTAAATACTGGAATTATTGGTAATAAATCTTTAGATGCTACTACTTCAAATTGTTTTAACAATATATCACCTCCTAGAATGAATTTCCTATA
>NZ_CP048741.1:218469-218561 GCF_018336475.1 Romboutsia sp. 13368 | reverse complement strand
GACATGAACAAATTAATGGATATAGAGGATGATATTTACGAGGAATTAATGACTGAATATGTAGACCAAAGATTATCAAAAATGAATATTGA
>NZ_CP048741.1:217710-217811 GCF_018336475.1 Romboutsia sp. 13368 | reverse complement strand
CATTAATACTAGACTTAAACCATGYCTGGGAGAAGCTGAAAAACAAGGATATATTCAAAAAAATTATTGCAAGATGGTTACATTACCAAAGGATAATAATA
>NZ_CP048741.1:217136-217200 GCF_018336475.1 Romboutsia sp. 13368 | reverse complement strand
TACCACCTAAAACTGTCCAGGTATTAATGGGTCATTATGATATTAGTATTACCATGGATATATA
>NZ_CP048741.1:213269-216681 GCF_018336475.1 Romboutsia sp. 13368 | reverse complement strand
ATCAATAAAAAAGATATTGACTAACRTCAATATCTTTTCGTGGATTTCAATGGTGGAGACGAGGGGAGTCGAACCCCTGTCCGCAAGTCTTTTCCCTGTTGCATCTACGTGTGTAGCCAACTGTATTAAAATCTCGTCTCACACATCGCCCAGCGGCAGGCTATGTGTTTGACCAGTCCCAGTTGATCCGCTTTTAGTCGAGACACCCTAAAAGTAGTACCCTGCATAAATGACGACCAGGCCTAACCGGCAGGAGGGCGAGGCGGGTCGAGCAGCATTATTAAGCTGCTAAAGCGTAATTATCGTTTGCGTTTATTTTAAGTTCCCCAGTTTTTACGTGACCCAGAGTAACACGACACGCAGCCCCAAGTTCCAAACCCACGTCGAAACCTTTACGCCCCCGTGGTAAGTTTAAAGTCCTTGGACTGTTTTCGCAAACTTTTTTATTCACCATTTATATTAAGTTGTNNATCTATATATTAATACTTTTTTGTATTAAAATCAAATGTTATTTAGTGGAGAAATTAGTACTTTCCTCTAAGTTCTCTTTCTATTGTTCTTTGTGCATCTTTTTTAGCTAAGTCTTGACGTTTATCGTGTAACTTTTTACCTTTTGCTAAAGCTAATTCTACTTTAACTTTACCATTTTTAAGATACATGCTTAAAGGAATTAATGAATATCCTTTAACAGTTGTTGCCCCTATAAGCTTTCTTATTTCATGTTTATGAAGTAATAATTTTCTTACTCTTAATGGGTCAACATTAAATCTATTTCCTTGCTCGTATGGGCTTATATGAACTTGTTTTATAAATACTTCGCTATTATCTACAGATGCATATCCATCAGTTAAGTTTACTTTCCCTTGTCTGATTGATTTTACTTCTGTACCTTTTAATTCGATACCACATTCATAAGTTTCTTCTATAAAGTACTCATGTCTTGCTTTTCTATTTGTAGCTAATGTTTTAGTTCCTGCCATACGTTCACCTTCTTACTTTAAATTATATAATATCTTAGTTAAAATATACCATATTTATATYAAATAGTCAAGATNNNAAATAGTCAAGATTGCTAATTTGTATAGCAGGTGTCGGAAAAACCGACACCTATCTATTACTCTTCTATCTTATCCATAGGTTGTTCTTGGTCTTCATTTTCTGGGTGTTGTATATCTTCTAATTTGTAAAGTATCTTAAAGTCTATTTCTCTTAAATCTACATTTACTTTATCAACTCTTATTCTAACAGGATCACCTATTTTATATGTCTTTCTAGTTCTTTCTCCTATTATAGTATATGTCATTTCGTCATAAATATAATAGTCGTCTCCCATATTTGCAAGTCTAGATAATCCTTCAACAGTGTTAGGTAATTCGATAAATATTCCAAATGAAGTTACACTTGATACAACACCATCATATTCTTCTCCAACTTTATCTTCCATGTATACGGCTTTGTAGTAATCTTTAACATCCCTTTCAGCTAATTCTGCTGCTCTTTCTCTTTCTGATGATTGAGTTGATGCATAGTCTACTATATTTACAAGTTGTTCTTGTCTTTTCTTATTTATCTTATTATTTAAATGTTCCTTCATTATTCTGTGTATTTGAAGGTCAGGATATCTTCTTATTGGAGAAGTAAAGTGGCTGTAATATTGTGCAGCTAATCCAAAGTGTCCGCTACATTCTGGTGAATATCTTGCCTGTCTTAATGAACGTAGCATTATTGTACTTATAGCTTCTTCTTCTCTCTTTCCTTTTATAGCATTTACTATTGATTGTAATGCTTTTGGATGAACTTCTTCTAAGTCACCTTTTATGCTATATCCAAATGTAGATACAAATTTGCTTAACTCTTGCATTTTTTCAGATGCTGGAGTTTCATGTATTCTATAAATAAACGGTATATTTAACCAGAAGTAATGTTCTGCTACTGTTTCATTTGTTATAAGCATGAACTCTTCTATTATTCTGTTAGATATTCTTCTTTCATATTCTTTTATATCAGAAACTTTACCTTCTGGAGTTAATATTATTTTAGCTTCTGGGAAGTCAAAATCTATTGATCCTCTTTGGTTTCTTCTATTCATTAATATTTTAGCTAGTTCTTCAGCAATTTTAAAGTCTTCTGCTACATGAGAATATTTAGCTTTTAATTCTTCATCATCATTTTCTAATATGTTAGATACTTCAGTATAAGTCATTCTAGCTTTAGAATTTATTATTGTTTCTTTTATATCGTATTGTTTTACATTACCTTTTCTGTCTATTTCCATAAATACTGATAATGTAAGTTTATCTTCATGAGGATTTAAACTACAAACTCCATTTGATAATGTTTTAGGCAACATTGGGATTACTGTATCTACTAAGTAAACAGATGTTGCTCTTTTTAAAGCTTCTTTATCTAATTTACTTTTTTCGTGTACATAGTGTGTAACATCAGCAATATGTACACCTAATTTATAGTTTCCATTAGATAATCTTTCTATAGATATAGCGTCGTCTAAATCTTTTGCATCTTCACCATCTATAGTGAATATATTTAAATCTCTTATATCTAATCTTCTATCATATTCTTCTTGTGGTATTGGCACTGCTACTTGTTGAGCTTCTTCTAATACTTTTTTAGGGAATTCTTCAGGAAGTCCGTGTCCTCTTATTATAGAAAGTATTTCTACTTCTTTTTCACCTTTTGGTCCTAATACTTCTATTATCTTACCTTCTGGTTTTCTACCAGCTTGTGGCCATATAGTTATTTGAACAACAACTTTATCTCCATCTTTTGCCCCACTGAAGTATTTCTTAGGTATATATATATCTTGATTGAATTTCTTTTCATCAGCAATTACAAATCCAAAAGTTTTGTTTGATTGGAATTCACCAACTACTTTAGTTATTTCTCTTTCAAGAATTTTTATTATTGCACCTTCTGCTCTTCTTTCATCAGTTGCAGGTTTAGTTATTTCTGCTACAACTCTATCGTTGTGCATAGCTCCATTTGTGTCTGCTGCTGGTATAAATAAATCTTGTGTATATTCTTCGTCTGACTCAACAAATCCGAATCCTTTTCTATGAGCTACGAATTTACCTACAAAGTATCCCATTGACTTAGGTGAAGCTATTTTTCCTTTTTTAGTTTTACCTATATATCCATCCTCTTCTAATTCTTCTAAGAAGTTATAAAACATTGGCATTTCTGTTGGATGTATATCGAATATTAATGCTAATTCTTCCTTTTTTAAAGGAGTGTATGCCGGGTCGTTTATTAAACCTAATAAACTTTCTTTAAGTCCAGGTAACATTTGTTAACCTCCTATTTATTATGATAAAATTCTATTTACTTGATTTTTATATAATCTAATATTTTGATGTTACTATAGTATATGAAATATTTAATTTAAGTAACATTT
>NZ_CP048741.1:213136-213261 GCF_018336475.1 Romboutsia sp. 13368 | reverse complement strand
ATTAATCTGTTGTGCTAGTTAATCTCTAAATATATTGAAAAAACTAAATATAGTTTTTCGGCCATTTTAATTTCATATAGCAAMGCAAACTATTTTCAATAAGTAAATTTAACTAGCACAACGAC
>NZ_CP048741.1:201688-211508 GCF_018336475.1 Romboutsia sp. 13368 | reverse complement strand
AATTTTCTTTAAGTCCAGGTAACATTTGTTAACCTCCTATTTATTATGATAAAATTCTATTTACTTGATTTTTATATAATCTAATATTTTGATGTTACTATAGTATATGAAATATTTAATTTAAGTAACATTTTAATAATTAAATTTAGATATATATTTCAAGCTTTATAGTTTGAATTTAAGTTATTTTATATAATATTAATTATTTCTTATTAATATATTATTCGTACCTTTTAATCATTATACACCAATAAATTTATTTGGTAAATTTTACACTTATGTAAATTTGTAAAAATAAAACAACCATGTATATACATGGTTGTTCTTTTAAAAATTAAATTTAATTCTTAAAATTTTATAAATTAAATAATGGCCAATTATTTAACTAAAAGCATAGCTATTGCATTTATAAAGAATAATACTGCAGCTATTTTTGTTACTCTTCCAAGGAAAGCTTCTTTTCCTTTTGGTTTGAAGTAGCTTTGGTTTCCTTCTCCACCATATTGTGAAGGAACTGCACTCTTTGTATCTTGTGGCATTATACTTAATATAAGAACTACTGCTAGTACTGATTGTACTCCCATTAGTATAGTACTTATGTTCATATGTCCACCTCCTACTCTTTAGTTTATAAAATACTTTATACTTTAATATATCACACTAATCTAGTCAATTCAAGGCACGTAGCCTAAAATTAACCATTATTTTACTCTGCATTTTTGCAAAAAATCACCCCTTAAAGTAGAATTTTACAGGTCTTTTTGCTTGTGTCTACTTTAAAAGAGCCTTGAATTTCTTCAAGGCTCTTTTATATTTATTTTACAGAAACTAATTCTTGTTTTAAGTTGTAGAAAGATTTCATTCCACAGTATCTAGCTTGTTCTCCAACCATTTCTTCTATTCTTAATAATTGGTTGTACTTAGCAACTCTATCAGTTCTTGATGGAGCACCAGTTTTTATTTGTCCAGCGTTTACAGCTACTGCTAAGTCAGCTATAGTTGTATCTTCTGTTTCTCCAGATCTATGAGATATAACTGCAGTGTATCCAGCTCTCTTAGCCATTTCTATAGCATCTAATGTTTCAGTTATTGTACCTATTTGGTTAACTTTTATTAATATAGAGTTAGCAACACCTGCTTCTATTCCTCTTTCTAATCTTTCAGTGTTAGTAACGAATAAGTCGTCTCCAACTAATTGTACTTTATTTCCTAATCTATCAGTTAATATTTTCCATCCATCCCAATCTTCTTCATCTAATCCGTCTTCTATTGTTACTATTGGGAAGTTGTTAACCCACTCTTCGTATAAATCAACCATTTGCTCAGCAGTTAATTTTTTACCTTCGTGTTTTAAATCATAAAGTTTAGTTTCTTTATCGTACATTTCTGTAGCAGCAACGTCAAGACCTAGTCTTACGTCATCTCCTGGCTTGTATCCAGCTTTTTCTATAGCTTCAACTATTAATTCTAAAGCTTCTCTGTTTGATCCTAAGTTTGGAGCGAATCCACCTTCGTCACCTACACCACAAGCTAATCCTCTTTCTCCAAGAACTTTCTTTAATGAGTGGAATACTTCTGCACCCATTCTTAATCCTTCTCTGAATGACTTAGCTCCTACTGGTAATATCATGAATTCTTGAACGTCAACGTTGTTATCAGCATGCTCCCCACCGTTTAATATGTTCATCATTGGTACTGGTAATTGCTTAGCGTTAACTCCACCTATGTATTGGAATAATGGTAATCCTAATTCTTCAGCAGCAGCTCTAGCAACAGCCATAGAAACACCAAGTATTGCGTTAGCTCCTAATTTACCTTTGTTGTGAGTTCCATCTAATTCTATCATTAATGCATCTATTGTTGGTTGATCAAAAGGATCCATTCCTTCTAATTCTGGAGCTATTATTTCATTTACGTTAGCAACAGCTTTTTCTACACCTTTTCCTATGTATCTTCCTTTGTCACCGTCTCTTAATTCAACAGCTTCGAAAGCTCCTGTTGAAGCTCCTGATGGAACTATAGCTCTTCCTACTGCTCCACTTTCTAATGCTACTTCAACTTCTACTGTTGGATTTCCTCTTGAGTCTAATACTTCTCTTGCATATACTAATTCTATAACTGACATATGTACGTCTCCTCTCCAAATTATATATTCAAATTACATTTATTTAAATTTACTTGATAGGTAAATTTTTATGCAATCTATTATTTTTATAAACTTTATTTTATTAAAGAGTTTCCAGTCATTTGTTCTGGTTGCTCTAAGTTCATCATATCTAAGATTGTAGGTGCTATATCTGATAGTCTACCATCTTCTTTTAAAGAAGCTTCTTTTAATTCATTTCCTACAACTATAAATGGTACTGGATTAGTTGAGTGAGCTGTTACAGTTGATTCTGTATTTGCATCCCACATATACTCTGCGTTACCATGGTCAGCAGTTATTATTGCTTTTCCATCTTTAGAAAGTATTTTTTCTATTACTTTACCTACGCAAGTATCAACAGCTTCTATAGCTTTTATAGCAGCTTCCATAACACCTGTATGCCCTACCATATCAGGGTTAGCATAGTTTACTACTATTAAATCATATTTATCTTCATCTATTTTAGCTAATAGTTTATCAGTTAGTTCATAAGCACTCATCTCTGGTTGTAAGTCATAAGTTGCAACCTTTGGAGATGGAACTAATAATCTATCTTCACCATCATTTGGTTCTTCTACTCCGCCATTGAAGAAGAATGTAACGTGAGCGTATTTTTCAGTTTCAGCAGCTCTTAATTGAGTTTTGCCATTTGAAGCTAAATACTCACCTAATGTATTTTCTAAACTTTGTGGTTTAAATGCTACATTTACATTTTTTATAGTTACATCGTATGTAGTTAAACACACGAAGAATGTATTTAAGTTTGGTCTTTCAAATCCAGCAAAATCAGTATCAACTATAGCTCTAGTTATTTCTCTAGCTCTATCTGGTCTAAAGTTACCAAATACTACAGAATCATCTTCTTTTATAAGCCCTAATGGCTTACCATTTTCAACTATAACTGTAGGAACAACGAATTCATCATTCTTGTCATCAGCATAAGATTTTTCTATTGCTTCTTTAGCTGAAGTTGCTGTATTCCCTTTTCCATTAACCATTGCATCATATGCAAGTTGAACTCTTTCCCATCTCTTGTCTCTATCCATAGCGTAGTATCTACCAGAAACTGAAGCTATTTTACCAACTCCAACTTCTTTCATGTAGTTTTCTACATCTTCGATAAATTCTAAAGCACTTCTTGGGTCTACGTCTCTTCCATCTGTAAATGCATGTATAAATACATTTTCTACACCATTTTCTTTAGCCATTTTTATTAAAGCTTTTAAATGGTCTATGTGAGAGTGTACTCCACCATTAGATAGTAATCCCATTAAGTGAAGAGAATGTTCTTTTGCATTTTCCATAGCTTTTAGTAAAACTTCATTTGTGAAGAAATCTCCATCTTTTATAGCTTTACTAACTCTAGTTAAGTCTTGATAAACTATTCTTCCTGCACCGATGTTTGTATGACCAACTTCAGAGTTACCCATTTGTCCATCTGGAAGACCTACATCAAGTCCACTAGCTTGGATTAATGTATGAGGATATTCATTCATTATTTTATCTAAATTAGGAGTATTTGAAGATGATATTGCATTACCATTAGTATTTTGGCTTTCTCCAAATCCATCCATTATTATTAAAGCGACTGGTTTTTTCATATATGTCTCTCCTTAGAAATTAACAAGCTTTACATAATCATTTGCTTCTAAACTAGCTCCACCAATTAAAGCCCCGTCTATATCGCTTTGATTCATTATTTCAGCTACGTTTGAAGGTTTTACACTTCCTCCGTATTGAATTCTAACTTCATTTGCTAAATCTCCATAAAGATTAGCTACAACTTGTCTTATATAAGCTATAACATCATTTGCATCTTCAGATGTAGCTGTTTTTCCAGTTCCTATAGCCCATCTTGGTTCATATGCTATAACAACCTTAGCTAAATCTTCTTTAGATACATTTTCTAAACCTTTTTCAACTTGAACTTTACAAACATTTTTAGTATTTCCGGCTTCTCTTTCTTCTAAAGTTTCACCAACGCATAATATAGGGTCTATTTTAACTTCTAATGCTTTTAAAACTTTTTTATTTACTGTTTCATTAGTTTCATTGAAGTATTGTCTTCTTTCAGAATGTCCTATTATTACATAATCCATATCTAACTCTTTTAACATAAGTGGTGATATTTCACCCGTAAAAGCTCCCTTTTCTTCAAAGTGCATATTTTGAGCACCTATCTTTATGTCAGTTCCTTTAGTAGCTTCTTTCAGGTCTTTTAATAATGTGAAAGGTGCGCATATAACTGCTTCTACCTCATTATTGTTCACTCTATCTTTAATATCATGCACAAATTCTAGAGCCTCTGCTATAGTTTTGTACATTTTCCAGTTACCTGCTATTATTGGTTTTCTCATTATTTAGCCTCCCACTTAAATTAAGATTAAGAGAAATTTTATAATAAAATTTCCCTTAATTTAATTAATTTATTTTAAAGTAGTTTTATACTAATAAAACTAAACTGTGGTCACATATACACACATAGGTATATTATACTAAAAATGTCATTTATATGGTTTATAAATTTATTTATTTGTTATCTAAAGCTACTATACCTGGTAATTCTTTACCTTCTAAGAATTCTAAAGATGCCCCTCCACCAGTTGATACGTGAGTCATCTTATCTCCAAATCCTAATTGGTTTACAGCAGCAGCTGAGTCTCCTCCACCTATTACAGTAGTAGCATCAGTTAAAGCTGCCATAGCTTTAGCAACAGCTAATGTTCCATTTGCGAAGTTTTCAAATTCGAATACTCCCATTGGTCCATTCCATACTATTGTTTTAGAAGCATTTACAGTATTTACGTATTCTTCTATTGTTTTAGGTCCTATATCTAGTCCCATGTGTCCTGCTGGTATGTTAGCATCTTCTGTTATAACAGGAGCTACATCAGCAAATTTATCAGCAACAGCATTGTCTATAGGTAATAATAATTTAACACCTTTAGCTTTTGCTTTTTCCATCATTTCTTTAGCATATTCTACTTTTTCTTCTTCAACTAAAGAAGTTCCTATTTCGTATCCTTGAGCTTTTAAGAATGTATAAGCCATTCCCCCACCTATTATAAGGTTATCTACTTTTTCTAATAACTGCTCTATAACAGCTATTTTATCCGAAACTTTTGCTCCCCCTAATATTGCTGTGAAAGGTCTAACAGGTGTTTCAACCGCTTCACCTAGGAACTTTAATTCTTTTTGAATTAAGTATCCGCAAACTTTCTCTTCTAAGAATTCTCCAGCACCAACTGTTGAACAGTGTGCTCTATGAGCTGTACCGAATGCATCATTTACAAATACATCTGCAAGTGAAGCTAATTCTTTAGAGAAGTTTTCTTCATTTTTAGTTTCTTCTTTTCTGTATCTTGTGTTTTGTAGTAAAACTACATCACCATTTTCCATTTTTTCTACAGCTGCTTTTGCGTTTTCCCCAACAACGTTATCATCTGCAGCAAATACTACTTCCTTATTTAACATTTCAGATAATCTTTTTGCAACTGGTGCTAAAGATAATTCTGGTTTTGCTTCCCCTTTTGGTTTTCCTAAATGAGAGCATAGTATAACTTTTGCTCCATTTTCTATTAAGTAGTTTATAGTTGGAAGTGCTCCATTTAATCTGTTTTCATCAGTTATAACACCATCTTTTAGTGGTACGTTGAAATCACATCTTACTAAAACTCTTTTTCCGTTTACGTTTATATCTTCTATTGTTTTTTTATTAAGCATTGACATTGTTATCTCTCCTCTCAAAAAGAAACCATTTATTGTATATTATAAAAATTATATATATAATCCTTTTTCTAATCTATTAACTCTTAAAAAAGTCCGCAATTTGTAGCATTATACTACAAACTCGGACTTATATGAAATTACTTAGCTAAGTTAGCGAAGTATCCTAATGTTCTTATTAATTGAGATGTATAAGACATTTCGTTATCGTACCAAGAAACAACTTTAACTAATTGCTCTCCGTTTACTTCCATAACTCTTGTTTGAGTTGCATCGAATAATGATCCGAAGTTCATTCCTATTATGTCAGAAGAAACTAATGGCTCTTCAGTGTATCCGAAAGATTCATTTGAAGCAGCTTTCATAGCAGCATTTATTTCTTCTACAGTAACGTTTTTGTCTAATGTACAAACTAATTCAGTTAAAGAACCTGTTATAACTGGAACTCTTTGAGCTCCTCCGTCTAATTTACCTTTTAATTCAGGTATAACTAAACCTATAGCTTTTGCAGCTCCTGTAGTATTAGGAACTATGTTAGAAGCAGCAGCTCTAGCTCTTCTTAAGTCACCTTTTGCGTGAGGACCATCTAATGTATTTTGGTCATTAGTGTATGCATGTATTGTAGTCATGAATCCTTTTTGTAATCCAAATACATCGTTTAATGTTTTAGCCATTGGTGCTAAACAGTTAGTTGTACAAGAAGCTCCTGATATAACTGTTTCAGTTCCATCTAATACATCATGGTTTACGTTGAATACTACAGTTTTTAAATCTCCTGTAGCTGGTGCAGATATAACAACTTTCTTAGCACCTGCTTGTAAGTGAAGTCCTGCCTTCTCTTGAGAAGTGAAGAATCCAGTACATTCTAATACTATATCTACTCCTAATTCAGCCCATGGTAAGTCAGCTGGGTTTCTTTCAGCAGTAACTTTTATTTCTTGTCCATTAACTACGAAAGCACCTTCTTTAACTTCTATTTCACCATTGAATCTACCTTGAGCAGAGTCATATTTGAATAAGTGAGCTAATGTCTTAGCATCTGTTAAGTCGTTTATAGCAACAACTTCAAACTTATCTGTTTGCTCCATTAATTTTCTTAAAGCTAATCTTCCTATTCTTCCAAAACCGTTTATAGCAACTTTAACCATTTCGCTACCTCCTAATAAATTTATAATTTAATTTATAATATATTTTACTAGCATTGCTAGTGATTAGCATTTATTGTTCTAATATAGCCTGAGCACTTTCTTCATCAGTGATAAGAACTATATTTTTATTTATATTAGATAATGCAATTAAGGCATTTGCTTTTCTTTTTCCAGCAAATACAGCTATACTTTCTTTAACGTTTTTGAATGTTTCTAAGTCTATACCTACAGTATTCAACTTATAAACGATTTCTCCTTCTTCATTAAAGTAATGGCCAAAAGCTTCTCCAACTGCACCTTTAGATATAATTTCATGGAACTTATCTTCTGGTATCCTTCTTCTTTTTGCCATTTCATCAGCTTTACCTATTCCAAATACTAATACATCTGTCTTTTGTATAAACTCTAATGTATTTTTTATTTCAGGCTCTTGACTAAGTGTTTTAATTGCTTCTTCGCCTAATTCATCTGGTATATTAAGTAATTTGTAATTTGAATGTAGTTTTTTACTAGTTATGGCTACAATGCTATTTGACTGCATTTCTACCTCTTTTCCCATACTACCTCTAGCAGGGATAACTGTTACATCTGGATATCTTTTATCAGTTTTTATACTATTTGCAAATTCTAGCATAGTACTTCCACCTGTAATAGAAACTATGTCTCCATCTTTTAATATACTTAAGAAATATTCAGATCCACATCTTGCTACATCCTTTATTAAACTGTCATTACTATCAAAGCTTCCAGGTACTAATAAAACCTTTTTAATACCAAGCTTACTTTTCACCTTATCCTGTAATGTAGATAATCCCATAATATCATCCATTACATCTTTTAGTTCATCTAAAAGTTTATTACCTTCAATTGTTATGGTCATTCCAGATACTGCTACATCTATAAGTCCTTGTTCCTTTAGAAATTCGGTTTCTGACCTTATAACCCTTTCACTTATATCTAATATATTTGATAGAGTTCTTCTTCCTATTGGTTCACTTAAAGATATTTGTCTAAGTATAGCGTATCTTCTTTCCATAAGCTCAATCACTTGCGGAATAAGTTTTTGTTGTATCTTTAATAAGTTTTTCATTTGTTACTCCTTATTACAATCATAGGGACATTTTTTGTCCCTTGTATTTGTTTTAGTCCCACAAGATAATTTAATTTTATATCAAATAGAGTTACTTTTCAATACTTTTTATAACATTTTTATATTTTTAATTAATTAAATATATTCTAACACTCCTTCCTCTTACTTGATGGCAATATGTCAAGCTCTTCCCTATACTTCGAAACCGTTCTCCTAGCAATATTAATTCCCATATTAGTCAATATTTTTGCTAGTTGATTATCACTAAATGGTTTTTTCTTATTTTCAGACTTTATTGTGTCCTGTATTATCTTTTTTATKCTAGTGCTAGATGTTAAACCTTCATTATTAGTTTCTAAAGCACTACTAAAGAAATATTTAAATTCATATATGCCAAATGGAGTTAACATATACTTACCATTTATCCCTCTACTAATAGTTGATTCATGAAGTTCTAGTTTTTCTGCAATATATTTCATTTTCATTGGTTTGATATATTGCTCTCCATATTCAAAAAACGATTGTTGATATTTTACAATCTCTTCAGCTATCTTTAGTACTGTAGCTGTTCTACCTTCAATATTCTTTATTAGCATAGTTGCTGAATTTAACTTATCCTTTATAAAATCCTTAACTTTTTCATCAGAGTGAGAACTCTTTAAAATTTCTTTATAGAAGTTATTTATTCTTAATCTTAAATTATCACTTTCATTTATATAAGCTATAAATTCATTATCTATTTTTTCAACAATAACATCTGGCTTAACATATACACTTTTTTCATCAGAACATACTCTACCTGGCTTGGGATCTAGCGTTTTTATTATATTTATAAAATTTATACATTTTTGCATTGATATATTGTACTTTTTCACTATATCTTTATACTTGTTGTTTCCTATTAGCTCTAAATCATTAGAAATAAGTTTTTCTAATAATTTATTTTCTATGCCTAAGTTCCTAAGCTGTATTATTAAACACTCTGATAAATTTCTAGAACCTACTCCTATTGGTTCTAATTGTTGTACTAAATCTAAACACTTTTCAAATATGTTATCATTTATATTTAGTTCTTTCTTTATTTCACCTTCATTTATCCTTAAATATCCATCTTCATCTAAACTATCTATTATATAATCACAAGTTTCTTTTTCTATTTTATTTAATTTATATAAACTAGCTTGTAAATGTAAACTCTCATATAAATTTGATGCACTTTTTATAATATTTTCTAAGTTGATATCATTATCTGAGTTGTAATATAATTCATTTTTATCAAATTGATATGAATTTTCAATATCTTTTATATATGATTCCCAATTTATTTCACTATTTTTATCTACTTCTAATAATGGATTTTCTTCTACTGCTTTATTTATTTCATCTTCTAACTCTAACTTGCTCATATGTAATATTTTTAAAGATTGCTTTAGTTGAGTAGTTATTATTAATTTCTGAGATTGATTCAATTCTAAGCTAGTATTAAAATTCATTTTTCACCCCATAATATCCTCTTTATATAATAAAATAATATACNAAAATTCGCTTCGCTTAAGCGATGTGTCGGCGAAATACTTCATTTCGCCAACGATATATCCTCGCTACCACTTTGAGCAACGTGTTGGCGAAACATTTCGGATACATCCGTTGCTCAAAAAAAGACCTTCAAGCATAATATGCTCAAAGGCCTTTTTTATAAATTAAATATTA
>NZ_CP048741.1:199413-201638 GCF_018336475.1 Romboutsia sp. 13368 | reverse complement strand
ATAAATATCTATTAAAAATTTTGAATAAAAATATAAATAAAAGTTTATATAATAAAATAATATACAAAAAACCTTCTACTAGATACAGTTTATCATATATCTTCATAGAAGGTTTTTCTTTTATTTATATAATTTTAATATATTTATATTACATATCTTTTAATATATTTAATAATTCTTCTTCATTATACATATATTTAGAGTTACAGAATTGACATCCTACTTCTGCTTGCTTGTCTTCTTCTATAATTTGGTTTAACGCTGTCTTTCCTATAGCTATTAATGCTTCTTGAACCTTTTCTTTGCTACATTCACATTCAAATTTAACATCTATTTTATCTAATATTCTAGGTTGTAAATCTTCTAATACTATATTTAACATATCTTCTGGTGTTTTGCCTTCTGATAACATAGTTGTTATTGATTGTAAGTTTTGAATATTTTTCTCTAATTGACTTATAGTTTCTTCTGTTGCATCTGGCATTAATTGTACTATAAGACCTCCTGCACATTCTACATGTGTTTCAGTTGTTAAAACTCCTAATGCTACTACTGATGGAGTTTGTTCAGATACTGCAAAGTAGTGTGTAAAGTCTTCTGCTATTTCTCCACTTACTAATGGGTATGCTCCATTGTATGGCTCTCTAAGACCTAAGTCTTTTATTACCTTAACAACTCCATTAGTACCTACTGCAGCAGCTACATTTAATTTTCCATTTTCATAATCAGGTACTTCAACTTTAGGATTTGATACGTATCCTTTAACTGTCCCGTTTACATCAGATGTAGTAAGTATAGTACCTATTGGTCCTCCACCTTTTATTATAACTGATAATTTATCACCTTTATTTTTCATCATTAACCCCATCATAGAAGTTGCAGTTAATGTTCTACCAAGTGCTGCTGTTGCAACCTTTGAAGTTTCATGAAATCTTCTAGCTTCTTCTACTAGGTTTGTAGTTATTCCCACGAAAGCTCTTATTTGGCCATTTGCACCTGTTGCTCTTATTACATAATCTTTCATAAGTTATATTCCTCCGTTGATGATTTTATTTTTTACATACAAAGAAGATTCTTTCACTCTCTTCCTTTGGAGCTTCAAATGTAAAGTCTCCATAAGTTTTTACATTAGTGAATCCTGCTTTTTTAAGCATTTTTAAAACTTCTTTTTCTGTGTAAGCTCTTTGTTGATGTACTTCCTCAAATCGGCTAAATCTTCCATCTTCTTCTTTTATAAAGAAAGCAAGTTCCATTTCTACTACATTTTCTTCACTATCAAAATAGTTTTGCCACATATATGCAACATCTTCTCTATTTTCACCATACATATTATTTCCTAATACAGTAGATAATTTATAGTATGAACTTATATCAAATATGAATACTCCATCATCTTTTAATAATTCATATGACTTTTCAAATACACTTTCTAACTCATCATCATAAGTTAAGTAATTGAATCCATCACATGCACATAATATACAATCTAGATTTTCTACATCAAAATCTAGCTCAGCTATATCTTGTTGTAGTAATACTAATTCTACACCTTCTTTTTCTGCTTTTTCTCTAGCTACACTAAGCATTTCTCCTGATATATCAATTCCTGCTATATCATAATTTTTCTTAGTTAAAGGTATAGTTAAATTACCTGTTCCACAAGCAAGCTCTAATATATTCTGAACTTGAACATTTTCATTTTTAATTATATCTTCTATATATTTAACCCATCCATTATAATCAACGTCATTCATAAGTTCATCATAAATGAATGCAAAGTCTCTATACTGTTCCATCGTCTTTTTTTGCTTCCTCCGCCTTTTTCTTTTGCTTTTTCCTTGATGTTAACATTCCACCAATTTTTCCAGCTTCTTTAGCAGTAAGTCCTGCCCATCCTAATTCTGAAACTTTATCTATTAGACCAAGTTCAGATGCAATCTCATATTTCATTATATCATTATCTGTCAATATTTTACTCTTTTTAGACTTTGTTGCACTTTTTTTACCCGGTTTATTTAAAATATCTTTATCCATAAATAATCACCTCTTATGTTTATATATTTGTCATCTAATCAAAATTTATACAACTATCTAAAGGGGTACATATTTATTTGTGTATTATTTTATTAATAAAGAAATATAGCTAATATTTTAAATTTATAAACTCATATAATTTTATATTCATTAATAAATTTATATAAAGAGGTATTATAGTAGGAGGTATA
>NZ_CP048741.1:198116-199408 GCF_018336475.1 Romboutsia sp. 13368 | reverse complement strand
ATAAATATGTGGGTAGTTGCAGATAATATAAGAAAAGGTGCTGCAACTAATGCCATCCAAATTGCTGAGTTACTTTTAAAATATAACCTTGTATAATAAAAAATCCACCTATTTTATATTTGCAAGCATAAGTTTGCTATATAAAAATAAGTGGATTTTTTAATTCATATAAACTTACATCATAAAAGTTGCTCCATCTAAAGACTGGAATATTTGGAAATTTGGTTTATTGCCTAATGCATAAAAACTATACACCCTACCTGGATTTATAGTTACTTGTATTTGTCTAATTAATTGACCATTTTCACTTAATAATACATCAACTTGATATGTTTTAGGATTTACATCTGTATATGGAGTTATTTCTTTATACTCAACATCCTCTAAAACTCTTTGCCCATCTAACACAATATCTACAGGTCTTCCATTTGGAACTAAATGTATAAATCTCACTTTAGATTGATTGCCTGTAGGTATTGTCATTTCTTCTTCTATTGGTAGTATATCTATAGTTTTATCTGATTCCCCTATAATAGCTATAGTAACTAACTCATTAGAAGTTATATCTATATTACCTGTAATTATCGGATTTTCTTTTTGATCTCTTAAAAAAACTTCTACTGTATATTGACCCTTTGGAACATATACGTATGGTGTAAAATCAGTAAATTGGATATTATTAAAAAATGGACTTCCATTTAAGTATATATCTACAACATCACCTTCTACCACTGCATGTAAGACTCTAACTAAAGAGTAATTTTCATTAAAATTTCTCACTTTTCCTCCCCCTTAAACTTAAAATATGCTACTACTATCATATTATTAAGGGTTTGCATTTTTTGATACTAATTATATTCCTTATATATCTGTATCTCTTATTTCTATTTCTGTTCCTTCTGGAGCTTTTACCTTAAATAACTTTTCTCCTTCAACCTCGTATACAATTTTTCCATTTTTTAATTTAAAATCTGTATACCCTAGATTTTTAATTCTTTCATATTCTGCTTGTACATCATCAACTATAAAACCTAAATGTACAGGTCCAGAATTTAAAGAGCTCCATTTATGTAAAGTATCATTAGCTTTAGCAGTTTGTAGCTCTATCATAAATTCTCCACATTTTATCCAAGTGTTATATTCTCTAGTATGAAAATCTTTACTTTCTTGAACTATCTTAAATCCTAATATATTTGTATAAAAATCTAATGATTCCTTATATTTATCAGTTTGTATACACACATGATGTATCATTTTTATAGCCATAGGTGTTCCTCCTATAATATTATTAT
>NZ_CP048741.1:186597-198010 GCF_018336475.1 Romboutsia sp. 13368 | reverse complement strand
AATATTATTATTCTATATTTTATACACATAGTAACAACTACTATATTATTATGTGTACAATTTTATCATATATCAAAAACTATTGATGACTTATGTATCAATATGTATATAAAAGTAAAAAAGTTGCTAAAAAAGCAACTTTTTATTATCTATCTTCATTTGTAACGTTGAATACATAAGGTATATTTCTATAGTAATCACCATAGTTTAATCCATACCCTACAACGAATTTATCTTCTATTTCAAATCCACAGTAATCAGGTACTAATTCTACCTTTCTTCTGCTTGGCTTATCAAGTAATACACAAGATTTTACACTGTTTGGATTTTTAGCTTTTAAGTGATTTATAACGTGATGCATAGTAAGTGCTGTATCTGTTATATCGTCAACTATTAATACATCATATCCTTCTAAGTCACAGTTAACATCTGAAACTACTTTTACTCCTGTATTTACTTCTCCATGTCCATAACTAGAAGTAGTCATGAATTCTATTTTAACTGGTACAGTTATGTTTCTTACTAAGTCTGCACAGAATATGAAGCTTCCTTTTAATAAAGATACCACTAAAAGATTCTTTCCTTCATAATCTTTAGATATTTGCTCTCCTAATTCTTTAAGTTTTGATGCTATCTGCTCTTCAGAACATAAAACTTCCCACTTTTTAGTTTCTATATTCATAGTTTAACCCTCCACTATTGATGATATTATTATTCATTTTATAGGAGATTGTATAGTTTTGCAAGACAATTACTTAACCTTATTCATATCATCCATTACATTTATTATAACCTCATCTGTAACTGTCATTCCTTTATCACTTACTCTACCTAAATTTTTTATACTTTCTTCAACATTTGAACCTACTATTCCATTTTTAGAAGGCACAAAACAATCTTGATTTGCTATTATAGCACTTTGTACCGCTGCTGATGCTGCTGATGCTAATTTAACTGCACATCCAGATTTAGCTCCATCACATATCATACCACTTAAACTAGCTACTATATGCTCTATTGCTCCTTCAACTTTCTTTATATCTCCGCTCATTAACCAAGTTATACCAGCTGAAGCTCCTGTAGATGCTGCAACGCCACATCCACATACTGCAGATAATCTACCTGTAAAGTTTTTTACATAAGCTGTAACTAAATGAGATATTGCTAAAGCTTTAGCTAATTTTTCATCACTTTGAGGAAACTTCTTATTATAAGCAACTATTGGAAGTATAGCTGTTATTCCGTGATTTCCACTACCATTTGAACTCATAACAGGCATTTTAACTCCTGCCATTCTAGCGTCTGATGCAGCTGCAGTTATCATCATAGCATTATTTAATAAATCATCTCCTAGTAATCCGTCTTCCATAGACTTTTTAATTCCATATCCAACACCTATACCTATTTTTTGATTTAACCCATAATTAGCTATTTCTTCATTCATAGCTATTCCATCTAATAAAAATTCTATATCTTCAAATTCTAATTCTTCTATATTTTCAATTAACGCTTTTATCGTTATTGTATCCATAATATTTTCTTCATTATCAGCTGTAGCTACTAATTCTATCGCACTTTCTTCATCATTTAATAAAACCTCTCCATCAGATTCTAAATAAACAAAGTTATCATGCTTAGTTCTTATTATAGCTTTTGAAGTTCTAGTTTCACCTTGTAAATAAACTTCTATATATACCTTTTCTTTAGTATTAGCAGGTGATATATCTATAGGATTATTATCCATATACTCTTCCGCAAGTCTAACTTCTTCTGGTGTTAAAGTTTCTAGTACTCTTAATCCATTTTGTGAATGACCTCCTATAAATCCTAATGCTACTGATATTTTTAATCCTAATCTTTCAGTTCCTGGTATACCTACACACATTCCATTTTTATATACATTTGGACTAACTAATACAGTATGTTTTACTATTTTTTCCCCTAATAATTCCTTTGCTTTTGCACATGCTAGTGCTACAGCTACCGGTTCAGTACAACCTAATGCTGGCTTTACTTCTGCTTTTAATATATCAACTAATCTATTCTTTATATTCATCATTATTTTATCCCTCCAAAATATTTTTATAATTTTAATATTAAGCAATAAGTATGCCAACTTTTTAATTTTATATAAATTTAATATTAAATTTTCAAAATCATGATTATAAATCTTTAAAAGATACACAGATTAACCATAATTCAGTTTTAATTTATTTATACTTAAAAATATATAAATTAAATAAGTTTTATTTATTGTTTAATCTTATAATATATAAATTCTATTTTAGTATTGTTTAATCTTATAATATATAAATTCTATTTTAGTATCAAAAAGATAAAAAAAAATCTCAAAATGAGATTTTGTATCATTTTGAGATTATATTATATTTATCTAATTTTCTATACAAAGTAGCTCTAGATATACCCAATACTTTAGCTACTATTTCTTTATCTTTTTTGTAGTTTTTATATTTATTTAAAGCCTTTATTATCTCTCTTTTTTCAAGTTGTTCTAAAGTTTCAATGTCTTCACATTCTATTATTACTTCAGTATTTTGCTTTTGCTTAATTCTATTAGGTAGTAAATCCATTGTAATAATATTAGACGATGACATATTTACACTATATTCAATTATATTTTGTAATTCTCTTATATTTCCTTGCCACTTATATTTTATTAATTCTTCAAGTACATCATTTTCAATATACTCTACATCTTTATCTAATTTTTTAGAATAATCTTTAATCATAAAGTCTACTAGTAAAGGTATATCTTCTTTTCTTTCTCTTAGACTTGGCAAGCTTATAGGTATAACATTTAATCTATAATATAAATCTTCTCTAAATAAGCCACTACTGACCATCTCTTCTAAGTTCTTGTTTGTAGCTGCTATTACTCTTACGTCTATTGTTTTATTATAATTAGATCCTATTTTATTAAGTTCTTTTTCTTGTAAAACTCTTAGAAGTTTTGCCTGAAGGTGAAGGCTCATATCTCCTATTTCATCTAAAAATATAGTTCCCTTATGTGCAAGTTCAAACTTTCCTAGATTTCCACCCTTTTTAGCTCCTGTAAATGCACCATCTTCATATCCAAATAACTCACTTTCTAGTAAGTTGTCTGGTATTGCAGCACAGTTTACCGCTATAAATGGGTTATCACACCTTTTACTATGATTATGTATAGCTCTTGCAAATAATTCTTTTCCTGTTCCGCTTTCACCTGTTATTAATACTGTAGATGTAGATTTTGATGCCATTAATGCTTCATTTTTTGTATTTTCTATAATATCAGATTGCCCAATAATACTATCTAACATTATTTTGTATTCTTTATTTATTTTATTATAGTTCTTTATAGCATCTTTCTTATCTATGAAATCTATAACATATCCTTTAAGTTCATTATTTAAAGTTATATCACTTACATTATATACTCCCCTTAAGGTATACTTATCTTTTTTATAATAAAAACTATTAGATCTCTCTTTTTCAAATTTACTAATAGATGTATTCTTCATAAAATCTAAAATGTTAAAAATATTTTTATTATGTGCTGCATCTTTTAGTTTAAATATTTTTTTAAATTTTGAGTTGTATCTATCTATATTTCCCTGTATATCTATAGATACGATAGCCTTGTCCATACTATTTAATAACGTCTCTAATTTTTTCTTTTCTAACTCTAATTCATATGCTTTAATTTGTGCTTTTAATTTATTAGAAATTAAATCTGCCATCTTCCCTAAAAAATTAATAAGGTTCTCATAATCATTATTAATTCTATCAGCTTGATCTTTATTAAAAGCTATAAGTCCTATTACTCCATATGATTTTCCATCACATATTATAGGACAACATATTTCAGAAAACTCTTTACAATCAAAGCGATAGTAGCATTCTTTACATATTTCATTACAACTTGGGTCTGTTATTAATATAGTTGATTTTTCTAAAATTGATTTTCTGAAAGCAGAGTATCCATCTACTTTTTTTCCAATCTTATCTATATATATACCCGTTCCTGCAACCCTAATTAAATTTTCATCAACTATAGTTACATCTATGTTTAAAACTGCTTCTATAGCCTCTGCTATTTTTTGTATTTCATCCTTTATGTATTTTAGAGTTATCATGTTTACATATCCTTAAATTTTTTTAAGTTAAGAATTTCTTTAATATCTTTTAATAATACATATATTTTATTTAATGTAAATTGAATAGACATTAATATTGTAAAAAGCATCACTACTATTATTAAATTATAATTTATCATAAATATATTTCTCCTACCTTTTTATTTTTTATAATATAAAAGACTAGGTAAAACCTAGTCTTTATTACACTATTTCTATCTATTTTCTCTTACCTATATAAATGTATCTTTCATTTTCTATTTCTTTTAATGTACCATCAATGTTCACTTTTGAAAATAAATGAATAACTTCATTAGGATAATGATAATTTATACTTTCACCACAAATTTTATGTTTTAGATTCTTTAATTTAACTTTTATATTCTTTAAATTTAAGTCTTCTAATATAACTTCTCCATTTATCTTCAATACTCTATTGATTTCTTTTATTACTCTTTCACAGTGTGTTGTATGATTAAAATAATCTAAGATAATTACTTTATCAAAGTATTCATTTTCAAAGGGTAAATACTCTAAACTTCCTTTTACAACATTACAATTAATATTTTTTATTAAAGAGTAACATATATCTTCATAGCAAGTATCCTCTAATATTGTAACCGAAACTCCTAACATTCTTAGTCTGTTTCCTAGATTACCTATATTTCCAACAAGAAGTATATTGTTTCCTATCTTATACTTTACAGTATCTAAAAAACACGTTATATCATCAGAAGTATCTGTTAAATCATCATGAGGATCATAACTATGATATAGTATGCTTTTCATAGTGCCCCCCCTATTTATCTATAATTTCATAAAATAGATTATAATAAATTGGAGATAACTATTCAATAGGAAATTTTTGAGCTAAAAATTTTTAATCATTGTTATTTTCTGACATCTTTTTTATCTTTGAAATAGAAACTTCATAAGCAGTTTTCTTTATTAATTCACCATCTATACCTTTTTTCTCATACTCTCTACTTTGAACTCTACCCCACATTTGTATCCTGTCTCCAACCTTCAAGCTTTTTGCAAATTTTGCATTTCTTCCCCATACTATCGATGGTATATAATCTGATTTATTGTATGGTCTATTTATAGCAACTAATAAATCAGTTATTTCCCTTCCTAATGGAGTTTTTCTATATATAGGTTCTTTACATACATATCCATCTAAAAATATACTATTTGGATCCTTGCTATCTTCTTCCTCAACTTGCATATCTCTCACAAATACTGTTAATACTAATCTATTTTTATTGTCTATATTTTTATTATAAGATCTTAATTGACCTGTAATTTTAACTAATTTATCTTCCTCTAAATCTACTTCTTCTAATAATCTCTCTGAAACAGTTATAGGTAAAACATCATAAGACTCACTAAGTCTATTTATTTTTATCTTAGTAGTATAGAATTTTTCCCCAAATATTTCATGACTAAATTGTAAGCTATTTTCTATTCTACCTTTTAAATTAACTATATTAGTATCTTCTTTTACAACTATCATTTTTATCCCCCCAGAATTGTTAATTAACCTCTTTTATCATAATTTTTTAAAACTATATAATAAATATATTTATGTACAATACTTTTTATTACAATTTACTTTTTTATTTTTTGAACTCCATTACTATCAACTGTATAATCACCTTCGTACAGTAACTCTGATACTGATACTACATCATAATTATCTTGTTTTAATTTAGTTAATATATCATCTAAGTAATAATTAATTCCATTTACATTCGCATGAAATAATACTATAGAACCTGGCTCAGAATTTCTTATAACCCTATCAATAATATGCTGCGTTCCAATCTCTTTCCAATCCAAAGAATCTATATCCCATTTTATAACTTGGTAACCTAATGATTTACATATTTCCATAGTTTTGCCATCTACTTCTCCAAATGGAGGTCTGTATAAAGTTACTTCTTCATCAGTTATTTTTTGTATTTTATCTGTAGTTAATTGAATTTCCTGTAGTATATCTTCATCAGATAAAACTGTAGTATTAGAATGAGTATTAGAATGATTTCCTAATTCATGACCTTTACTATGTATTTTTTTTACTAATTCTTCATTATCATCTACCCAACTTCCAACTAAGAAAAATGTTGCTTTTGCATTATGTTTATCTAATATGTTTAATATTTCATCTATATTATTTGAACCCCATGCAACATCAAAGCTCAAACTTATTTTTTTATCATCTGTATCAACCTTATATATTGGCATATTTGAATCTTCTTGTTTATAGCATACATATCTTATTCCATAAACCATACCAAATAATAAAGTCATCGTTAAAATTACAAAAAATATACTCGAAATTAAACCTTTATTTTTTTTGATTCTCAAATTTATATAACACCTCCTTAAAAAATCTATCTAATAAAACTTATTTTACTTATTTCAAAAAATTACTATAAAAATAAATTAATTATTTGGGCAACTTAAAAGTAATCCTAAATAAAGGTGGTGTATTTTATGTCTAATCTTAGAAGCGAATTTAATATCATTAAAGGCCATCAAATAGAACCTTCAAGAGAAATAATAAACGTGTCCAAAAGAGACTATGCTAGAGAGCCTCATGGAATACAAGATGGAATACGTAAAGACAAAAAAATTAAAATGTCTAAAAAATATCGATAAATTTTTTTAACTTAGGTATACTTTCTCAAATTTAAGGGAACATTATAATCAACAACACAGTATGTTGTTAACTATCATCTAAGGAGGAAATTTACTATGTCAAACAACAATAGAACTGTAGTTCCAGAAGCTAAAGCAGCTTTAAATCAAATGAAGTTAGAAATAGCTAACGAAATAGGATTACAAAACTACGATACTGTTGACAAAGGAAACTTAACAGCTAGACAAAATGGTTATGTTGGTGGTTATATGACTAAAAAATTAGTTGAATTAGCTGAACAACAAATGGCTGGTAAGTAGTATAGTAGATTTTGACACCTAAGTTAAAAAAGGCTACCAATTGGGTAGCCTTTTTGTTTCTCAAATAAACAAATCTTATTATTTTTAATTTATGTAATTACCAATTTATTCTATAATTTTTTAATAAAATAACTAAGTGTATTTTTAATTTATAATGATTAGTATATAAAAAATATACTTATAATAATATATAAATTCTACTTTTATTTTTATATATTTTAGTTTAATATATTATATAGAAATAGTTTACGGAGGATGATATTATGTTTGAAAACTCATCTGAAGAATTAGCTTCTCATAAGCTCTTAATTTTATACATACTAGATAAAATTAATATGGATTTAACTAATTCTCAAATAACGCAAGTTGTTCTAGAAACTGAAATGATGAATTATTTTTCTCTCCAGCAGTTTTTATCTCAGCTTATGGAATCTAAATTTTTAACTACATATAAAGAATCTGATAGAGAATATTACTCTCTTACTCAAAAAGGACTTGAGATTTTAGAATACTTCTTATCTAGAATTCCAGAAGATGTTACTAAGAAAATAGACGAGTATATATCTCTTAATAAACAAAACTTATTATCTGACACTGAAGTAAAATCAAGTTTTATTCAACAAAATGATAATGAATTTATTGTTAACTTAAGAGTTATAGAAAATCAATCAAACTTAATAGATTTAAATTTAAATGTTTCTTCTGAAAAGCAAGCTCAACAAATCTGCAATAATTGGAAAAGAAATGCATCTTATATGTATGCAGAAATTATAGACTTATTAATAAAAGAAGACCATTAAGCCTACACACATAATATTGTTGTAGGCTCTTTTCCTACATTTATATTTTTTATTAAAGAATTATCTAATGTATTATATATTTTTGTTAAATTATTTTTAGTATCTGATACAAATAGTAATTTATAATCATTTGATATTTGAAGGCCTTGAGGATCTCCATCTATCTTTATAAAATCTAAAATATTACCTGTAACATAATCTAATACTATTACTGCTTTGTGACCCATATCCGCTACATATATTTTTTTATCTTCATAATTAAAACAAATTTGTATTGGTATTAAAAACTCATCAATAACCTTAATTATTTCTAAAGTTTCAGCTTTCAGTACAACTACTTTTCCATCTAAAGTTGATGTATATATTTCTCCTTTTTCTTTATCTATTTTTATATGCCATGCTTTAAAATCAGTATCAATTTTATTACATATACACTTGTTAACAATATCTATACAAATAATAGAGTTTACACAGGCTACATATAATCTATTATTTTTAGTATCTATATCAAATCCATGTGGCATATTATCTATACCAATTAATCCAATTGGATTTAGTGTATTAGCATCTAATACATATATACTATTTGAATCTTGATTTGCTATAAATATTTCATCATTCCATAAAGCTATATTAGTTAAGTTTCCACCAATAGATATATCATCTATTATCTTTCCTGTACTTAAATTTAACACATATACTTCTCCACCGAGCGAACTTGGTATATATGCTAAATTTCTTATTTTATCTATACAGAAATTATGTGGATATATATCTTCACCTAGTTTTATATCTACTTCTAGCTCAAAATTTGGATAATCTAGTATGCTTATACTTTGAGATAAATAGTTAGAAATATATACCTTCAAAAAATCAGCCTCCTCCCTATAATATATATACTATTGAAATATATTACATATGGTGCTTGTATTATACCTTTCTTTTGTTGTATCATTATATTAACTATAACTTAATATAATTAGGAGTTTATTTTATGAAAATAACATTTAAACCAAGCGGTGTTTGCTGTAGAGAAATGACTTTTGAGGTTAATGAGAATAATATCATAACTGATGTTAATTTTGTTGGGGGATGTCCTGGGAATCTTTTAGGACTTAAGCACTTAGTAATAGGTCAAAATGCTCACGAAGTAGCTGATAAATTAGCTAATATACCATGTGGAGGAAAAGTTACATCTTGTCCTGATCAATTATCTAAAGCTATTCGTGAAAATATAAATTAAATACTTAAATTTAAGTACATWTATNTATTTACAAAAACTATGTAATATTTTATTAATTTAAAACTAAAAGATTATTTAATATAGTTCTAACACTTCCTATCATATATAAAGAACCTGCACTTATTATTACATCTTCTTCTTTTGCATTTTTTAAAGTATAATTCACAGCATCTTCTATATTTTCTATAGAAACAACATTATCTATATATTTAGATATTTTATTTTTTAATACTTCACAATTTATTGCTCTATCATTATCTGGAGTCGTAGTTATAACCTTATCAAAATAAGGCATAAGTATTTCTAAAACACCATCTATATCTTTATCTTCTAACATTCCTATTAAAAGAGTTCCTTTTTTTCCTTTAAAGTTCTTTTCTATAGCTTTAGCTAAAGATCTTGCTCCATCTTCATTATGTGCACCATCTATTATAAATGTAGGGTTGTCCATTAGTTTTTCTATTCTACCTGGCCATCTTGTATTTATAAGACCTTTTCTTATATCATCTTCATTTATATTTAAATGTTTTAGTTCTTTTAAAATTTCAATTGCACTTAATGCTAATATAGAGTTATTTATTTGGTGTTCTCCTATAAGTTGAACTTCTAAATCTTCATATCTTTGTCCCATTATAGTACAATCATAAATTTGAGAATTTATATCAGATTTCTTTATATTTACATCATCAAATTTAGCTTCTATATATATTGCATTTTTTTCTTTGCATATATCTTTTATAACATTTTTAGCTTCATCACTTTGGTCATATACTACAGCTATTCCATTTTCTTTTATTATTCCACCTTTTTCATAAGCTATTTTCGCAACTGTATCTCCTAGTATTCCTACATGGTCTAAGCTTATTGAAGTTATAACACTTATATCTGATTTTTTTATTATATTTGTAGCATCATATCTACCGCCTAGCCCAACTTCAAGTGCAACAAAATCAACATTTTGCTCACAATAGTAGTAAAATGCCATTGTAGTTACAATCTCAAATTCAGTTGGATAACTATATCCTTCTGATACCATTTGCTCTATCTTTTCTCTTATAAGTGTCACTATTCTAGCTACATCTTCTTCTGGTATATTTTCACCATTTATTCTTATTCTTTCTGTAAATGTTTCTAAATATGGAGATGTATATAAACCTACCTTATATCCACATTCTTTTAACATACTCGTTATAAAAGAGCATGTTGAACCTTTTCCATTAGTTCCTGCAACATGTATTACATTTAGTTTATCTTGTGGATTTCCTAAAAGCTCTAAAAGCTTTGCCATATTATCTAAACCTAATCTTATTCCAAACTTATGTGTTTCTTCTATATATTTTAATGATTCTTTATAATCCATATTTATCCCCTCTTAATTAGAATTTTGCTTAAATTTGTACGAGATTTTTTCATATTATCTACCATTTTATTATAATATATTTTTATAAGTTTTGCATTTAGTCTCCAAAAATGTATAATGTATATAATAAATATATTTAATTAGGAGGGTTTTAATGGAGAGTACTTTAAAATTTGACAAAAAAAATATACCACTTAGAATAGGATTTTTCTTAGTCGGTCTTCTTATTATGGGGTTAGGTATATCTCTTATAGCTATTTCTAATTTTGGAAATGGACCTTGGGATGCAGTAAATATTGGATTAAGCGAAAAAACAGGCTTATCAATTGGAGTATGTATGAATATCGCAGCAATTATACAAATAATTATCGGTGGAATCATTAATAAAGAGTTTCCTAATATAGCAACTATGATAACTTCTATATCTTTAGGATTATTTATAGATTTTTGGATGTTATTTTTAGGTGATATAGAAATGACTAGTTATCTAATGCAATTTGGTGTGTTTATTTTAGCTTTACCTGTTATAAGTATTGGTATATCTATATATCTAGTATCAAAATTACCTAATACTCCACTAGATTACTTTATGTTAGCTTTAAAATCTAAGCTTAATTTATCTTTAATGACATCTAAAATCACATCTGAGTCAATTGGTCTTGTACTTGGTTTTATATTAGGTGGTACAATAGGGGTTGGTACTATTATAATTATTTTAGCAATTGGACCTATGATTCAATATTTACAAAAGCCATGTAATAATATATTTGATAAATTATCTAATAAAGTAAAATCAAATTCTAAATCTGTAACTAGCTTAAATTAACTTATATTATTTCTCAATGGAATACATATTAGAATTATTTGACTTTAAATTATCTACATAAGATATATTTTTATATCAAATTAA
>NZ_CP048741.1:186425-186589 GCF_018336475.1 Romboutsia sp. 13368 | reverse complement strand
TTTTAACACAATATTGAAATTAGATAAATTTGAATTTATATTCCAAAATGAATTATATATTTATTTTCTTCTTTTGCTTTATTTACTAAAGAAATCAAGTCTTTATATTCTATGTTATCTTTCAATGATAAAATATTTTTTAATGAATCCATTGATTCTGATAG
>NZ_CP048741.1:185462-186405 GCF_018336475.1 Romboutsia sp. 13368 | reverse complement strand
CTAAATCTGTAACTAGCTTAAATTAACTTATATTATTTCTCAATGGAATACATATTAGAATTATTTGACTTTAAATTATCTACATAAGATATATTTTTATATCAAATTAGTATATAAATAAAAAATAGGAATCATATTAGAACAAGTATATCTAATGTGATTCCTATTTTTTATTTAAGAATATATTAATTTAATCTAATATTTATTACTGAATATATAAATTTCAATTTATACCTTAATTATTTATATATTTTTCAAAAACATATCCAAAATCTTTATTATTATATTCATTTCTTATAGTTTGCATCCAATTAAAATTGAAATTAGTTAACTCTTTTACTATTTCTGATGCATTCCCTTGTAATGAACTTCTAGATATTGCCTCATTAGCCATCTTAAGACCATTCATACCATCTTCAACAGATGTATTATTCTTTCCTTGTATTCTTCCAATCTCGACTAATGCTTTATATAAATCTTTTAATTGTTCTAATTGCTTTTTATCAACATCTATACTAAATGAATTATTTCCAAAACTAAATTTTATCTCTATATCTAAATCTATTGTACCTGCTGTCTCTAATGTTACTGAATGTACTTTTTCATAGTAAAAATCATGTCTTTTTACTACTCTTTTTTTACTTACAGCACTTGCTCCATCAACGTGTAGTAAACCTCTATTTGTAAATACATATTCATCTGATTTTGATTTTATTACGAAGTAGATTTTTTCTCCATCTTCATTCATTATATAATCATCACCATCAACTTTGTCAAAATCCTTTGGTGATATTATTTTTCCTATATCAGATAATCCTAACGTATCAGCTGCCATTTTCCCAAATAAATTCCCTGCCATTTTATACCTCCTAGATTTAAATATTTTCTTATATAAAATATTATAGCATACTACCTACCTTTTCATTTAAATGTATTTCTTTAT
>NZ_CP048741.1:180618-185442 GCF_018336475.1 Romboutsia sp. 13368 | reverse complement strand
AATATTTTCTTATATAAAATATTATAGCATACTATCTACCTTTTCATTTAAATGTATTTCTTTATTTTCATTATCTTCACATTCATCATCTTTATAAAGTACACTTATAATTTTTCCACTTATAGTAACTGCTATTATTGAGAAAAATACTTGTTTGATATCTAAATAAACCAATGACATTAAAAGAACTATTGAGTCAGTTATTAAATAGACATGGTTAACTTTTAATTTTAATAGCTTATTTCCTAAAATTGCTATTACATCATCTCCTCCAGAGGCTCCTCCACTTTTAACTACAAGTCCAACTCCAATACCTACTCCTATACCAGATAAAACGCTTGCTATTAACATATTATTTGTGAAACTTGGAACTAAAAAACCTATCTTTTCCCATATCTTATAAGTAGTCGAGAAAGTAATAGTAGATAAAATAGAGTATAATAAAAATTTCTTTCCAAAGAATTTAGAACCTATTGTAAATAATGAAAAATCTATTACTACACTTGTTATCGATGGAGATATATTAAAAACATGTTGCATCAATAATAGTAATCCTAAAACTCCACCTTCTGTAACATTATTTTGATAATTAAAGTTGTAACTTCCAAAAGATAAAATTGTCGCTCCTATAATTATCAATAATATACTTTTTAATGTTTCTTTTTTTATATATCTCAAAGTACCACTCCTAATTGCTTTATCATTATTTAATATTATATAAATTATAATTCCTTTAAACAGAATGGGAACACCAGAAGACATTGCAAATGCAGTTGCTTTCTTTGCTTCTGATGATTCATCTTATATAACTGGTAATATAATGGAAGTGTCTGGTGGCTATCATCTTGGTACTCCTCAATATGCTGACTTTGTAGGAAGAAATGCTGTAGAAGATAAATAAATTTATTTTAATGTATAATAAAAATACCTAGTTAAATATTTTTAACTAGGTATTTCTTATTTTTATATAATTACTTTATTTTAGCTTCTATATTAGCTATTCTTTCAAGAACTGAGTTCATCATTTCTTCGAACTTAGCTTTCTTAGCTTTTTCTTCATTAACTAAGCTTTCTGGAGCTTTAGCTAAGAATCCTTGGTTAGAAAGTTTTCCGTTAACTCTCTTTATTTCGCCTTCTAATTTAGCTTTTTCTTTGTTTAATCTATCTAATTCTTTAGTGAAGTCAACTAATTCATCAAGTGGTATGAATATCTTAACTCCTTCTATAACAACACTTACAGCATCTTCTGGTATGTTGTTTTCATTTTCAACTATTTCAACAACTGATGCAGATGCTAATGTTACGAAGTAATCCTTACCAGCTTCCATAGCTTCTTTCTTTTCAGCAGTAGGAACTATTATAACCTTAGCTTTCTTTGATGGTGGTACATTCATTTCAGCTCTAACATTTCTTATGTTTCTTATACCATCCATTGTTAAGTTCATCATTTCTTCTTCTTTAGCCATGTTGTCAGCCTCAGTGTAATGAGGGAAYTCAGCTATAACTATACTTCCTTCTACAGTTGGAAGGTGAGTGTATATTTCTTCTGTTATAAATGGCATATATGGGTGAAGAAGTTTTAATATCTTCTCTAATACATATGTTAATGTGTATAAAGCAGTTTGCTTAGCAGCCTTATCATCAGAATATAATCTTGGCTTAACTATTTCTATATACCAGTCACAGTACTCAGACCATGCAAAGTCATATATCTTTTGTGCAGCTATTCCAAGGTCAAACTTATCCATGTTGTCTGTAACTTCTTTAACAACATTGTTTGCTCTTGATATTATCCATTTATCAGCTAAAGTCATGTTAGACTCTACTGATTCTCTAGTTACACCATTCATTAAATCTTTATCTATATTCATGAATACAAATCTTGATGCATTCCATAATTTATTTGCGAAGTTTCTAGCAGCTTCAACTCTTTCCATATAGAATCTCATATCGTTTCCTGGTGAGTTTCCTGTAGCTAACATGAATCTTAATGCATCTGCTCCGTATTGGTCTATAACTTCTAATGGATCTATACCATTTCCTAAAGATTTACTCATTTTTCTACCTTCAGAGTCTCTAACAAGTCCATGTATTAATACGTGCTTGAATGGAGTTTCTCCCATACAGAACATTCCTGCAAATGCCATTCTTACTACCCAGAAGAATATTATATCGTATCCAGTAACAAGTACACTTGTTGGATAGTAGTAATTTAATTCTTCTGTATTGTGTGGCCATCCTAATGTTGAGAAAGGCCATAATGCAGAAGAGAACCATGTATCAAGTACGTCTTCATCTTGCTTGAAGTGGTTATGTCCACATTTACATTCTTTTGGCATTTCTTTAGCAACTACTACTTCACCACATTCTTGACAGTAGTAAGCTGGTATTTGGTGACCCCACCATAATTGTCTTGATATACACCAATCTCTTATGTTTTCTAACCATTGAGTATAAGTCTTATCAAATTTATCTGGTACGAATTGTAAATCCTTATTTTTAAGTATTTCTAAAGCTGGTTTAGCTAATTCGTCCATCTTAACGAACCATTGATCTGATAATCTTGGCTCAACAACAGTTCTACATCTATAACAAGAACCTACATTATGGTTGTGGTCTTTTATAGCTATTAAGTATCCTGCTTCATCTAAGTCAGCTATAAGTTGCTTTCTGCACTCATATCTGTCCATACCTTCGTATTTACCAGCTAACTTATTCATTGTTCCATCTTCGTTCATTACATTTATCTTTTCAAGATTATGTCTTTGACCTACTTCAAAGTCGTTAGGGTCATGAGCTGGAGTCATTTTAACTGCACCAGTTCCAAACTCTAAATCTACATAATCATCTGCAACTATTATAAGTTCTCTACCTATTAAAGGAAGTATAGCATGCTTACCTACTAAGTGCTTGTATCTTTCATCTTCTGGGTTTACAGCTATACCAGTATCTCCTAACATTGTTTCTGGTCTAGTTGTAGCTATTTCTAAGAATTCATCACTACCTGCTATTGGGTATTTTATGTGATAGAACTTTCCATCATGCTCTTCGTGCTCAACTTCTGCATCTGATAAAGTTGTCTTACAGTCTGGACACCAGTTTATTATTCTGTTTCCTCTGTATATTTGACCTTTTTCGTAAAGTTTCACAAAGAACTCAGTAACCGCTTCGTTACATCCTTCATCCATTGTAAATCTTTCTCTGTCCCAGTCACAAGAATCTCCTAACTGTTTCATTTGGTCTACTATTTTTCTACCAAATTCATTTCTCCAGTCCATAGCTCTCTTTAAGAATTCTTCTCTTCCTAATTCGTACTTTGTTTTTCCTTCTTGTTCTTTTATTCTTTCAACAACCTTAACTTCTGTTGCTATAGAAGCATGGTCAGTTCCTGGTTGCCATAATGTTTCATATCCGTCCATTCTCTTCCATCTTACAAGTATATCTTGTAAAGTATGGTCAAGAGCATGTCCCATATGTAATTGTCCAGTTATATTTGGCGGTGGAAGCATTATTGTAAATGGCTTCTTATTTGGGTTTGGCTTAGATTTAAATAATCCATCTTCAACCCACTTTGAATATAATCTTGATTCAAAGTCTTTTGGATTATACGTTTTTGGTAAATTAGTATTTTCCATTTTATTTCCTCCTTAGTATTTATTCAATAAATTACTTTATTTTAAATTTATAAAAACATTTATATTATAATTTTCTTAATATAAAAAAGAGCTTTTCACCCTATTAATAAGGACGAAAAGCTCGCGTTACCACCTTAATTCCATATTTTATATTTACTATAATAAATAAAAATATGACTCTCAATAGATTTTATCGATTCTCACCGTCTAAACTTACTATTATTTCAGTCTAGAAACTCCAAAGCTACCTTCTGTAAACCTATACTTGAAAAATCTTTCAGCCTATGAATTTTCCTCTCTATTAGTAGTATTTACATACTCCTCTTCATCAACGTTTTGTATTTAATTTATATTTTATTATATCCAATTAACATTATTATTGTCAATTATTTATGATAATATATGTATTTTTTTAAACTATATTAAATATTATAAGTTTTTACTCCAAAAGTTCATTGCCTCTATATCTTCTGTTATAGGAAGTATTCTATATCCTCTTTCTTTTAATACCTTTATTATTCCATCTAATGCTTCTACTGTTTGCTCTTTTTCATGCATTAAAATAACTAAATCTTCTTTATTCCTTCCATACAAAAGAATATTGCTTAATATATTATCAGTTGTAGCTTTCCAATCCTCGGTATCTAAGTTCCAGTCCCAAACTAATAAATCATTTTCAATTAATTTTTTGTATGATTCCTCTGGTGTATGCGGCTTACTTCCATATGGTAATCTAACTAAATTTGATGTTTTTCCAGTTATTTCTTCAAAAGTATCTTTACATACATAAAACTCATTAAGTGCAGATTCAGGTGTTTTATATAATTGTTCTACATCATGGCTTACACTATGAAATCCTACTCCGTGACCTTCTTCAGATATTCTCTGTACTTCATCTTTATGCTTATTCATATTTCTATTTATCATGAAAAAAGTTGCTTTTACATTATGTTTATCTAGTATATCTAGTATTTGATTTGTATATTTTGATGGTCCATCATCAATAGTTATATAAGCTACTTTGTCATAAGTTATACCGGGACCTTTAGTTGAATTTTCAGGAATTTTATTTATTATTTCTGTGATAGTATTAGTTTTTATTGTCCTATATATATTACTATTAAGATAATTTATTTCTTTTCTTTCACAAATAAATTTAATTACTCCCCCACATAGTAAAATCATAAAA
>NZ_CP048741.1:178766-180431 GCF_018336475.1 Romboutsia sp. 13368 | reverse complement strand
AAATACTCCTTATTAATTTATAGTAATAGTCATTTAATATATTTTTACTTATGTTAAATATATCTGTAATTTTATTGCATCTGATGTTTCACATAACCTTTAATTAGATACATATGATTCATATTAGTTGCAAATATTATTCCTATTACAATAACTATGCTTGTTCTTAATTAAACATGTCTATTTTATTTGGTTCATAATGGGTATATGTATTAGATATAATACTTATAAATAGGTTGGCTTATTTTTAAATTTAGAATTTAATATAATATTTCTTTAATACGTTTACTATACTTATATATTGAATTTATACAGTACATCTTAAAGCTAACCTCTTCCTTGAGATTTAGATTTAAGATGTATTGTATCCTATTTTAAAAATATTTTAACTTACAATCTTTAAGCTGTCGATTTCTGTAACTTCATCTAAAATTTTTGATAAAAGATAATTAAAAANYKGGSYTTTATTATAYGTTTACTATACTTATATATTGAATTTATACAGTACATCTTAAAGCTAACCTCTTCGTTGAGATTTAGATTTAAGATGTATTGTATCCTATTTTAAAAATATTTTAACTTGCAATCTTTAAGCTCTCGATTTCTGTAACTTCATCTAAAATTTTTGATAAAAGATAATTAAAAACAGGACTTTTATTATTATCAATTTCCCAATTTAGATTGTCCACATCATACATTTCTTTGATTCTTAAATAATTATAATCACTTAAATATAATTCTTCATCTAAAAGCTCTATAGACTTCATATGATGATTTATTTCTTTATATGATGAAATTTCAGCTTTAACAGCTTCTATATCTATACTACTTTTACTAAATTTAATTTCATCATTTAATTTAGAATATATATTTTCTAACTTAGCTATTTTTCTTCTTAACTTATCTCTCTCAAAACTTTTATTATCTACTATTCCTGACTTAATACATTCTCTAACAACTATCTTAGCATTTTCTAGGCTCTTATCTGTTATTTCACAATAATCAGGTCTTGCTAATATATAATTTATAACAATACCTATTGCAACCCCTACAGATGTATCTATAACTCTACTTATTGCATAATGTGCTGGTGTAGAGTCTATTATTCCTAAATGTACTAGTAAGAATGTAACAGCAGAAACAACTATCCCTGATTTAATGTCTAATGTTGTACATATATATATACTAGCCATTATCCCAAGTCCAGCTATTATTGGGTTTCCAGGATTAATTAATACACATAAAAATCCTACTAATCCACCTATAAAAGTTCCTAGAACTCTATTAAATCCTAACTTAAATGAACCTTTTACCGTATCTTGTACTGATACTACACATCCAACTCCAGCATACATTGGATTATGTACTAAGTATCGTGCTAATAAGGTACAAACTGCAACAGCTATACCTGTCTTAATAGTCCTCATTCCAATCTTTTGTAACTTCACCTTATTCCTCCTAATGATATAATTCCTTTGACAACTATTTTATTTTACTATAAGAATCTAAATAATTCATTTAAATATTTTTATTATATTACTTTTTATTCACTCTAAATTTTTACTCAGAATTTTATTGCTATATATTTCTAAATTTATAGTTATAAATAGAAGATACCAGATATATATCTGGTATCTTCTATTTATATAAGTATTTATTATATTA
>NZ_CP048741.1:172436-178735 GCF_018336475.1 Romboutsia sp. 13368 | reverse complement strand
TTATAAATAGAAGATACCAGATATATATCTGGTATCTTCTATTTATATAAGTATTTATTATATTACACCTTGGCTAACCATAGTATCTGCAACTTTTAAGAATCCTGCTATATTTGCTCCAACTACGTAGTTTCCTGGCGTTCCATAGTTTTCAGCTGCATCTTTAGCTGCCTTAAATATATTTTTCATTATTCCATGTAATTTTTCATCTACTTCTTCAAATGTCCAAGATAATCTCATGCTATTTTGAGACATTTCAAGAGCTGAAGTTGCAACTCCACCTGCATTTGCAGCCTTAGCTGGAGCAACTAATAATCCTTGCTCTAAGAAGTATTCAACAGCTTCATTTGTACAAGGCATATTAGCACCTTCACCTATTACTGTTGTTCCATTTTCAACTAATATCCTAGCATCATCTAAATTTATATCATTTTGAGTAGCACATGGAAGAGCTATATCACACTTAACTGTCCATATTCCTTTTTGCCCTTCAAAATACTCTGCTCCTTCTTTTCTAGATACGTATTCTTTTATTCTCTTTCTTTCAACTTCTTTTATTTGTTTAACTATACTTAAATCTATACCGTTCTCGTCTACTATGTATCCTGAAGAATCACACATTGCAACTACTTTAGCCCCATGAGCCATAGCTTTTTCTGCTGCATATATTGCAACATTACCAGATCCTGATATTACAACTCTCTTACCTTCAAAGCTTTGACCATGATAATTTAACATTTCATTTACAAAATATATAAGTCCAAATCCTGTTGCTTCTTTTCTAGCTAAAGATCCACCATAAGTTAATCCTTTACCAGTTAAAACTCCAGCATCATAAGAGTTTCTTAATCTTTTATATTGTCCAAATAAATATCCTATTTCTCTCGCTCCAACACCTATATCTCCAGCTGGAACGTCTACATCTGGACCTATATGTCTATATAATTCAGTCATAAAACTTTGACAGAATCTCATTATTTCATTGTCTGATTTACCTTTAGGGTCAAAGTCTGAACCACCTTTACCTCCACCTATTGGTAATCCTGTTAAAGAGTTTTTAAATATTTGTTCAAATCCTAAGAATTTTATTATACTTAAGTTAACTGATGGATGGAATCTAAGTCCTCCTTTGTATGGTCCTATAGCACTATTAAACTGTACTCTAAAACCTCTGTTAACTTGAACATTTCCATTATCATCTACCCAAGGAACTCTAAACATTATTTGTCTCTCAGGCTCTACTATTCTTTCTAATATRTTTTGTTTTATATATTCTGGGTGTTTAACTAATACAGGTTCTAATGAATGTAATACTTCTTCTATTGTTTGGTGAAATTCGCTTTCTCCAGCATTTCTAGCTTTTACTTGTTCTATAACTCTTTCTATAGTTTCTTTAGCTTCCATTTCAATAGTTTTATCTAGTACATTTTCAATCTCAAATCCCATTTTTAAGATCCCCCTTTTATATAAAAACATCTTTCAAGTAGATTTTATTGTGTATTGAAAACATTCGCAATATATTTTAATTTACAAAAAATGCTCTTACTTTCCAACATTAGTTATAAAATTAAANTTAAATTAAATATAAAATAATTAGTTCTCATTACCTATATTTATAGATACTATAGTTAGTCCCAAGTTATTCATTTATTTTTATTAAAATTTTCAATGTAATAAAAAATAGGATAAAGTAAATACTTTATCCTATTTCAACCATTTCACCTTTAACTGCATATATTATTTTTTCACATATATTTGTTATATGATCTCCTATTCTCTCTAAAGACCTTCCTATAAATAAAAGATTTACACCTTGATTTATAGCATTAGGATTATCATTCATTATTTTTAAACTATCAACTTGAACCATTTCATATAATCTATCAACTTCATCATCTTTTAAAGCTATATCTCTAGCTAAATTTTCATCTTCATTTTCTAGAGATTCTCTTACTCCTAAAATCATATCTTTACATACTTTATACATTTTAGGAATATCTACTAACTCTTTTATATGCTTTTCTGTTCCTATTTTTATAGTTTCTTCTGCAATATTTACTACATAATCTCCTATTCGTTCTAATTCTACAGCTATAAACCCTAATGCATATATATATCTTAAATCTTTAGCCATTGGTTGCTTTAATGCTAATAATTCTATACTTCTATCCATTATATACTCTCTTAATAAGTCTATCTCATCATCTTGTTTTATTAACTTTTTACAACCTTCAATATCTTGATTTAATAAATACTTAATAGATAAATCTAATATATTATCACATTTATCTATCATATTTATCGTATACTGCTTTAATGTATCTATGCTCAAACCTAAATTTGTATTTAACATATTAATCCCCTTCTTATCAACCGTTTTAATATTTCAATACTTTAAATTAAAATGTACTTAAATTTTATCCAAATCTTCCAGTTATATAATCTTCTGTTCTCTTATCTCTTGGAGTAGTAAACATAGCTTTTGTTTCATTATGTTCTACTAATACTCCATTTAAGAAAAATGCTGTATCATCAGATATACGTGCAGCTTGTTGCATATTATGAGTTACTATTACAATTGTATAATCTTTCTTTAACTCTTCTATTAATTCTTCAACCTTAGATGTTGATATTGGGTCTAGAGCAGATGTAGGTTCATCCATTAATATTACTTCTGGTTTCATAGCTATAGCTCTAGCTATACATATACGTTGTTGTTGTCCTCCAGATAATCCAAGTGCAGATGTTTTTAATCTGTCTTTTACTTCATCCCATATAGCTGCACCTTTTAAACTTTCTTCAACTATTTTATCTAAAGTTTTCTTATCTCTTATTCCATGTATACGAGGTCCATAAGCTATATTATCATATATACTCATTGGGAATGGATTTGGCTTTTGGAATACCATACCTACTTTTGTACGTAATTTTATAACATCTTCAGTTTGATATATATCTTCTCCATCGACCTCTATTTTCCCTTTTATTGTTACATTTTCTATTAAATCATTCATTCTATTTAACGTTCTTAAGAAAGTTGACTTTCCGCATCCAGAAGGACCTATTAAAGCTGTAACTTTATTTTCTTTTATATCTATATTTATATCTTTTAATGCTTGATTATCTCCATAAAATAAATCTAAATTCTTTATACTTAATTTAACATTATCTAAACTCATATTTACACCTCGTAAAATCTTCTTTAATAATTTGCTTTATTTAATTTCTTTGCTACAAACTTAGCAACTGTATTTAAAAATAACACTATAAATATTAAAACAATACCTATACTAGCAGCTGATGCTATATCTCCTTTTTCCTTAGTTAAAAGGTATGCATGTACAGTTAGGTTTCTAGCACTATCAAATATAGTTCCAGGCATTTGTGCTACTGTACCTGCTGTTAATAAAACTGCTGCTGATTCTCCTATTACACGGCCTACTGATAATATTATTCCTGACAAAATTCCAGGTATTGCACTTGGTAATACTACTTTATATAAAGTTTGGAACTTAGTTGAACCTAAAGCTAAAGACGCTTCTCTATATCCTTGAGGAACTGTCTTTAAAGCTTCTTCTGTAGTTCTTATTATTACTGGTAATATTATTATCGCTACAGTAAGAGCTCCTGATAATATTGAATATTTTAAATTTAAAACTACTACGAAGAAAATTCCACCGAATAATCCATATATTATAGATGGTATTCCTGCTAAACTTTCTGTTGCAAATCTTATTGTATTTACTATTTTTCCTTTTTTAGCGTATTCTTGTAAATATATAGCAGATAAAATCCCTATAGGTGTAGCTATTGCTATAGAAAGTATAACTGTATATAAAGTTGTAACTATCATTGGAAGTATTCCTCCACTTCCATCTGCTGAGTAGTCACTTGTTAGGAATGATAGATTTATTCCACCTATTCCTTTCATAAATATATATCCTACAATTACTACAAGCACTGATACTGTGAAAAATGCCGATAAGTAAATTAATGCCTTTAATAAATTCTCTTTTAACTTTCTCATATTAATTTCCCGCCTTGTTTGAAAGTTTATTTAATACTAGATTTAATATTAGTATGAATGTAAATAACACAACACCTGTTGCAAATAACATTTCTTGGTGAGTACCAAATGCATATCCCATTTCTAATGCTATATTAGTTGTAAGTGGTCTTACACTATCCATTAAAGATGATGGCATAACTGGTGAATTTCCTGCTACAAGTATAACTGCCATTGTTTCACCTAAAGCTCTACCAATTCCTAATACTATAGCTGCTAAAATTCCTGACTTAGCTGCTGGTAATACAACCTTAAATATTGTTTCTATTTTAGATGCTCCAAGTGCTAATGAACCTTCTTTATAAGCCTTAGGCACTGCTCTTATTGCTGTTTCTGATACTGATATTATAGTTGGTAACATCATTATTGATAAAACTATTATTACAGCTAATAAACTTTGACCTTTTGGTAAATTAAATACATTTTGTATGCTTGGAACTATAACTGCCAATCCAAATATTCCATATAATACAGATGGTATTCCTGCTAATAACTCAACTGCTGGTGATATTATTTTTGCTACTTTCTTAGGGGCAACTTCTGCTATAAATACAGCTGTTAAGATTCCTACCGGTACTCCAATTATAAGTGCACCCACTGTAGCTATTATAGATGCCACTACCATTGGTGCTATACCAAACTTATCACTTCCTGGTAACCAGTCACTTCCGCTAAAGAAATCTATAAAAGAATATCCCTTAAATATAAACGGTGTTAGACCTTTATAAAATACAAATCCAATTATTAATAATAAGCTTAAAACTGCTATTAGTGAGCTTATAAAGAATATATTTTTTGATACCTTTTCTATAATATATTTATTTTTATTTCTATTACTTATATCTTTACTCTCTGCTAATTGGGCCTTAGCCAACATAAATCAATCTCTCCTTTAAATTAATTATTTTCACATAATTTCTATATTTAAATGATAACTTTTAAAAGTTAAATCTATATTAGATTTATGTTAGGTTTATGTTATAATGTTAAGTTCATGTTAAATATTTTAAATTTTAAAAATGTATGTTAAGTATAAGATATATTTCTTATAATTAAAAAARAGTACTAGACAATATCCAATTGCCTAGTACTCTTTTTTAAAGATTAATTTATGCTTATAAAGCCTTCTTCTTCTACTATTTTTTGTCCTTCATCACTTAATATATAATCTATAAACTTTGTTCCTGATTCAGATATATTACCTTCTTTATTAACAAATAAGAACGGTCTTGCTATTGCATATGTATTATTTTTTACATTCTCAGAAGTTAATTCAACACCATCTATTGTTAATGCATTTACATTATCATCAACATATCCAAATGAGATATATCCTATTGCATTTTCATTTCCTTCAACAGTTGATTTTATATTACCTGAACCATCACTTATTTGAGCATCTTTAATTAGTTCTTCTGATTCAAATCCAACATTTTCTTGGAATCCATCACGAGTTCCTGATCCATCTTCTCTTGATACAACTACTATTGGAGCATCTTTTCCTCCAACCTCTTTCCAGTTAGTTATTTTTCCTGTATATATATCTCTTACTTGTTCTAATGTTAAATCTTTTACTTCATTATTTTTATTAGTTATAACAGCTATTCCATCTATAGCTATTTGAGTTTCTTTTAATCCAGCTGCTTTTTCTTCATCTTTTAAATCTCTTGATGCCATACCTATTTGTGAAGTTCCATCTATAGCATTTTTTATACCTGCTGAAGATCCTATTTGTTGAACTTCAATGTTTATACCTTCATTTTTAGCTGAGAAATCTTCTCCTAATATTTCAACTACTGGCCCTACTGAAGTTGACCCTGATATTGTAACCTTATTTGAATCTTGACTAGCTGATGAACCACATCCTACTGCTAATGATCCTATTAACATCGTCCCCATTAAAAGTGTTGCTACTCTCTTATTTAACATTTTCCATTCCTCCAATTAAATTCAAAATTTATTTCAAGTTTTTATTTTTAATCTTTACACTTTAATATTACAGTTCTTTTGTTAAATGAATATTATGAATTAGTTAAGTGAATGTAAATAATGTTAAAACTATGTAAAATTCGCTTTGCTCATATCGCCAACGATATATCCTTGCTACCGCTTCGGATACATCCGTTGCTCAAAAAATTAAAAAAAGATACCTGATTAACAGGTATCTTTATTATTTAATATTCTTTTTCTAATTTATCTACTAATTCTTTAAATACTTCTAATRCTTTATCAA
>NZ_CP048741.1:171066-171140 GCF_018336475.1 Romboutsia sp. 13368 | reverse complement strand
TTTATATTTATATCTTTATAGCTTTCTTCTAATACTATCGCTCCTGCACTTTCTACTTCTTTTATTATGCTATC
>NZ_CP048741.1:158514-165236 GCF_018336475.1 Romboutsia sp. 13368 | reverse complement strand
TTAATTATATAAAAAATTCGCTTCGCTCATATCGCCAACGATATATCNNGTGAAAYATTTCGGATACATCCGTTGCTCAAAAAATTAAAAAAAGATACCTGATTAACAGGTATCTTTATTATTTAATATTCTTTTTCTAATTTATCTACTAATTCTTTAAATACTTCTAGTGCTTTATCAACAGATTCTTTCTTTTCCATATCAACACCAGCTGCTCTTAATTGGTTAAGTGGATAATCTGATCCTCCACTCTTTAAGAACTCTATATATCTATCAACAGCTTCTTTTCCTTCTGTTAATATCTTTTGACTTAAAGCACTTGCTGCAGAGAATCCAGTAGCATACTTATACACATAGAAATTTGAATAGAAATGTGGTATTCTAGCCCATTCTAATTCAATTTGCTTATCTACTATTGCAGACTTTCCATAGTATTTTTTATTTAAATCATAATAGATATCATTAAATTCTTTAGCTGTTAATGGGTTACCTTCTTCTACACTTGCATGTGTTAATTTTTCAAATTCAGCAAACATTGTTTGTCTATATACAGTTGTTCTAAACTGCTCTAAGTAATAGTTTAGAAGATATATTCTTTCTTCTTTTGAATCTGCCTTTTCTAATAAGTAGTTTATTAAAAGTAATTCATTTAATGTTGATGCAACTTCTGCTACAAATATCTTATACCCTGAATATAAGTATGGTTGAGTCTTCTTAGAGTAATAACTATGCATTGAGTGACCTAACTCATGTATTAATGTAAATAATGAGTTAAGGTCATCCTTATAATTCATTAGTATATATGGATGTGAGTCATAACTTCCCCAAGAATAAGCTCCACCTTGTTTTCCTTCATTTTCATAAACATCTATCCAATTTTCTTTAAAAGCTCTTTTTATTAATTCTAAATATTCTTCACCAAGAGGCTTTAAAGCATTTAATATTATGTCTTGTGCTTCTTCATAAGGTATTTTCATATCAAAATTTTCAGTTAATGGAACATATAAATCATACATATGTATTTCATTTAAACCTAAAAATTTCTTTTTAATATCTACATATCTATTTAATGTATCTAAGTTTTCATCTACTGCTTTTATAAGATTATTATAAACATCAACACTTATATCATCTTGGAATAATGATGCATATAATGCTGATTCATATTTTCTAGTTCTAGAATAGAATATCTCTGATTTAATTCCTCCGTATAACATAGATGCAAAAGTATTTTTATATTTATCATATGTTTTATACATTGCATCAAAAGCACCTTCTCTAACCTTTTTATTTTTACTTTTTAAGAAAGTTGAGAAATTAGAATGAGTAAGTTTTACTTTTTCTCCATCTTCATTTTCTATCTCTGGAAACTCCATATCTGCATAAGATAACATATCATAAGAATTTTCAGGAACAGATGTTAAGTCAGAAACTGCTGCTAATATTTCTTCTTCTTTTTCTGTTAGTGTGTGTGGTTTTTCTCTTAATATCTCATCTATATATTTCTTATAAAAAGATAGCTTTTCATCACTTAAATATTCTTTAAGCTTGTTATCATCAATAGCTATTATTTCTGGCACCATATAAGATGACGCTGTAGATAATTCTGTAGATAACATATCTGTTTTTGTTGCCATAGCTTGATTTTCATTTATTCTAGTATCTTCGTGTTGCTTCATATGCGTATATACATATAGATTTTGTAATAGTTGTGAAGCTTTTTCTGATATATTAAGTGCTTCATATAAGTTTTCTTTGCTTTGTGCTAATTTTCCCTTATATTGTTTTATATCATTTATATATGATTTTATTTTCTCTATATCTTTTTCAATAGATTCTTTACTTGAGTACATTAAATCTATATTCCATTTATACTTATCATCTATATTTTTTCTATTAATTCCCATATTTTCACTCCTTATAAGTAATTTTATTTTATAATACAGATATTAATGTAGTTCACTTATCTGTMAANATTCACAATTTATTATCATCTTTATATTACTTTTTATTCCATATCTCAAACTAAATTATAACTATATCTTATTTTATATTATCTTAATGTAAATAATCTACGCTTATTATATTTTTTGAGTTGTTTAATTCATTTGCTAGTTCATCCAATATTATACGCCTATCATATACTATAAAAAAACTCAATTTCCAAGACATATTATCTAACTTTTCTATGTCTATATTCTTTACATTAATTTCAGATTTTTGAAATATATTATATATCATTGCCATAATACTTATATTATTTACAGTTACAGTAAATATAGTTTGTTTCGTTTTAAAAAACATTTTATCAATATTTTTTAAAATATATAATGTTATCATCACTAATAACCAACCACAAATACCAAGTACATAATATCCATATCCTATAGCTATCCCTATACAAGCTGTAGCCCATATTCCTGCAGCTGTTGTCAAACCTCTAATTCCATTTGATGTTTTTAAAATTGCCCCTGCGCCTAAAAAACCAATTCCAGATAATATTTGAGCTGTTAATCTAGCCGGATCACTATTAGTTTGTGAGCTATATTGAAAAAATAAAGATAATGATGTTATAGATGTTATACATGAACCCATAGATACTAATATATGCGTCCTAAATCCTGCAAATTGATTTGATCTTTCTCTTTCTAATCCTGTTAATCCACCCACTATTAAAGCAATTATTAATCTTTGAATTATAACTTTATTAGTAATAATAATAATTATTCCCCCCTATTATTTATATAATARCTTATTAAACTCCTAAATTTATCCTTTAATATAAAATTTATATTCATAGATTAAAAATATATTACTACTTTAATATAGTCGCTAAATTACAAGATAAACTTAATTATTCTTATAATAAAAATAGTCCACATTTGTGGACTATTTTTTCTCTAGTGCTATGTATTTATTTATTAAATTATCAATTTTATTACTTGTTTCTACTAATTCATCTTTAAATATTTCTGGATATTCCATGTATGCATGTATTTGTTCTCTTAATTCATCTATCTGCTGTTTTAATGTTTCTAATTCTCTATTCGCCATATAATCTCCACGGTCATAATTTTATCATTTTATTTGTTTATATGATAACAAATTTTTCCATACACTGTCAATAATCTTAACTATAAAATAGATACTTTTAAATTAAATACATTTATGAACTTCTCTTGCTACTGTATAGCTTTACTCTATGGTAATATTTTCTGTTAATTGACACTAAAATTTATTGTTGTTACAATATTTTTGATAATGAATTTCATTAGGAGGTAATACTTATGAATGTTTGCGATTTAAAAGTAGGTCAAAAAGGAATCGTTGATAATATATATGGAAATGAAAAATTAGTTAAGAGATTATTAGCTTTAGGATGTATAAGTAATACAGAGATAGAAATAAAAAAAATTGCTCCATTAGGAGATCCAATTATAATTAGATTTAGAGGATTTGATCTTGCTCTTAGAAAGTCCGATGCTAAGAATATATCTCTAAAGTAAAAAAGGAGGTTATTGTATGATTAATGTTGCTTTATTTGGTAACCCAAATGTAGGTAAAACTACAGTTTTTAATTTACTTACTGGGTCAAATCAATATGTAGGTAACTGGCCTGGCGTTACTATTGATAAAAAAGAAGGCTTTTTAGGTAAGGATATAAAAATAGTAGACTTACCTGGTATATATGCTATGGATACTTTCTCTAATGAAGAAAAGGTATCAAAAGAATTTCTAGAAACAGGAGATGTTGATGTTATAGTTAACATAGTAGATGCATCAAATTTATCTAGAAATCTTTATCTAACAACACAGCTTATGGAGTTTAATAAACCAATCGTTATTTTACTTAATATGTTGGATATTGCAGAATCTAAAGGTGTATGTATTAATTCTGATAAACTTTCAAAAGAACTTGGTGTTACTGTTATTCCAATAATAGCTAAGAAAAAAAATGGAATTGATAAAATATCTTCAGCTATAAAAAATTCAGTAAATAAAAAAGTAGATTACAATATAGATTTTGGTAATGAAACTCAAACATATGAAAAATTAGAAGATATGTTATCTAGATGTATAAAAAATAATTCAAATAAAAAAGCATCTATAAGTGATAAAATTGATAATATTGTTTTAAACCCAATTTTAGCATACCCTATTTTTATAGTTGCATTACTAGTATTATTTAAATTTACATTTGATTGGGTTGGAGGGCCTTTACAAGAAAGTTTAGGCACTTTAATAGAAACATTTATTTCAAATCCAATTAATGCTATGTTAGTACATGCTAGTCCTTGGTTTAAATCTCTTATTGTTGATGGTATATTAGGCGGTGTATGTGGTACTTTACCATTCTTCCCATTAATATTCACTTTATTCTTTGGTATATCATTATTTGAAGATAGCGGATATATGTCTAGAGCTGCTTTCTTAATGGATAATATAATGAGAAAAGTAGGTTTATCTGGTAAGGCATTCATACCTATGGTTATGGGGCTTGGTTGTTCTTCTCCAGCTATAATGGCTACTAGAACTTTAGAAAGTGAAAAAGATAGAAAAATAACAGCACTTATTTCACCACTTATGACTTGTGGTGCTAAATTGCCTATATATGCAGTATTTATAGCTATATTCTTCCCTAAAAATGCTGCACTTGTTACTACATCTTTATACTTACTTGGTATAGTAGTAGCTATATTAGTAGCCTTAGTTTTAAATAGAACATCTTTTAAAACTGATATAGAACCATTTGTATTAGAGTTACCTGAGTATAAATTACCTACATTAAGTTCATTATTAAAAAATACTTGGAGTAAATCTAAAGGATTTTTAATAAGAGTTGTAACTGTAATGTTTGCAATGTCTGTTGCTATATGGTTATTATCTTCATTTAACTTTAACGGATTTACAGAAAATATGAATGATAGTTTCCTAGCATATTTAGGTAAACTTGTAGCTCCTTTATTTGCACCATTAGGATTTGGCGACTGGAGAGCTTCAGTCTCTATATTAACTGGCCTTGGTGCTAAAGAGATAGTTATATCTACTATGCAAGTACTTTATGGTAATTTAGATAAAGTTTTACCAACAGTATTTACTGGGGTTACTGCATATGGATTCTTAGTATTTAGTGCATTATATACTCCATGTATAGCAGCACTTGCAACTATGAGAAAAGAATACGGAAATAAAATGATGTTTACATCACTTATATATCAATTTATCATTGCTTGGATAGGAGCATTTATAGTTAGAATTATAGGTGGAGCTATATTCTCTCATAGTCCTGCTTCTTTAACTGAATTTGTTATAGCAGGTATCATAATACTGATTGCTGCAATTATACTTTTAAGAATGTTTAATAAAAAATCATCTGGTTGTAGTGGTGGTTGCTCTGGATGTAGTAGTCAAGGTTGTTGTACTACTCAACTTGAAAAAACATATACAAATGAAAAATAATTTTTAGATAAATAATAAAGAGTTCATCTATTGATAGTTTAATCTTTTAGATGAACTCTTTTCTTTTATTTATTAAAATTTAACATCTACTGTTATTTCTTTTCCACTTCTATTTAAAGTTATCTTTGTACTTTGACCTGACTTAAATTTATATAAAGCTTTATTAAGGTCTGTCATTGTTGGAGTTTCTATATCTCCTATTTTTACAATTACATCTCCTGTTTGTATACCTGCCTTTTGAGCTGGTGTATTTTGAACAACTTCTGCTATATATACACCTTCATCTGCTGCTAAGTCAGTTCCTGTTGCTGTTTCAAATGTAGTTACATCTAAACCTTTTATACCTAAAGTAACTTTTTCAAAGTTTCCTGATTTTATAACTTGCTCTATTATAGGTTTTGCTGTATTTATAGGTATTGAGAATCCTATACCTTCAGCTGAAGATACCTTAGCTGAATTTATACCTACTACTTGACCTTTTTCATTTAATAATGGTCCACCACTATTTCCTGGATTTATACTTGCATCAGTTTGCATAAGTCCTGTCATAGTTTCTTTTTCTGTTTGTATTGATCTATCTAATCCACTTATTATACCTTGTGTAACAGATTTTTGGAACTCAAGACCAAGTGGATTTCCTATTGCTATCGCAATATCTCCAACTCTTACCTTATCACTATCACCTAATTCAGCAGCTGTTAAACCTGTTTTATCAACTTTAACTATTGCTAAATCTAATTTTGCATCATTCCATAAAACTTTACCTTGTGTAGTACTACCATCGTTAAATAATACTTTTACATCTGCTGCTTGACCATCTGATACAACGTGTGAATTTGTAAGTATGTAACCTTTTGAATCTACTATTACACCTGTTCCAACACCTTCTGATTGAGTTGGTATAGCAAATATATTATCAGTACTTATAGTTGTCGTTGTTATACCTACAACTGAAGGCATAGCCTTATCACTAACTGCATGATATATATTTTGACTCTTTCCAGTATCATTCACTATTATTTCTTTTGAACTTGTATCGTTATTCATATTACCTATATTATTTTTCATAACTACTATTGTAAGTAAGCTTGTAAGTACACTTGTTATTATACATATAAGTACTGTTAAGCCAATTCCTCTTCTCTTTGACATAAATACCCTCCTAATAAATTTAACTAACTTTATATTACTATTTAGTATTTACAATATTTATCATTCAATAACAATAAATATTATATAAATAAAAAAATGAAATTACCAAY
>NZ_CP048741.1:156743-158485 GCF_018336475.1 Romboutsia sp. 13368 | reverse complement strand
CCAACGATATATCCTCGCTACCGCTTCGGATACATCCGTTGCTCAAAATGTCATTTTTTCTTTTCTAGATACATTGATATTACTTTAGTACGCAGGTTATNNNNTCATTCAATAACAATAAATATTATATAAATAAAAAAATGAAATTACCAATTAGGTATATCACCTTGTTGATAATTTCATTATATTACTTTATTCTTAACTTAACCTTAACTATTAAAGTCTTTTTTCTAATTCTTCCTTTTCTTTTTCAAATCCTGGCTTACCTAATAATGCAAACATATTCTTTTTATATGCTTCTACACCTGGTTGATCAAATGGATTAACACCTAATATATATCCACTTAATGCACAAGCTTTTTCAAAGAAATATACTAAATATCCAAAGTTATATTCATCTAATCTAGGTATATTAACTATTAAGTTTGGAACTTGTCCATCAGTATGAGCTAATAAAGTTCCTTGGAAAGCTTTTTTATTCACAAAATCAACAGTTTTTCCAGCTAAATAGTTTAAGCCATCTAAATCTACATCAACTTCATCTATAGTTATCTCTCTCTTAGCATTTTCTACATTTAAAACTGTCTCAAATAGTATTCTTTTACCATCTTGTATGTATTGTCCCATAGAATGTAAGTCTGTTGAGAAATCTACTGCAGCAGGGAATATTCCTTTATTGTCTTTCCCTTCACTCTCACCATATAGTTGCTTCCACCATTCAGCAACATAATGTAATTGTGGTTCATAGTTTACTAATAATTCAACATCTTTTCCTTTTCTATGTAATATATTTCTAACTACTGCATATTGGTAACTATCATTAGTCTTTAAATCAGAAGTACTAAATTCTTCACAAGCATCTTGAGCACCTTGCATCATAGCATCTATATCAAGTCCTGCACAAGCTATCGGTAATAGTCCAACTGGAGTTAAAACAGAGAAACGACCACCTACATCATCTGGTATTATGAATGTTTCATATCCTTCTTCATCTGCTAACTTTCTAAGAGCACCTTTTGAAGAATCTGTAGTTGCGTAGATTCTTTTACTAGCTTCTTCTTTTCCATATTTCTTTTCTAAGTAATCTTTGAATATTCTAAATGCTATTGCAGGTTCAGTTGTTGTTCCTGATTTAGATATAACGTTTATAGATACATCTTTATCCTTTATTACATCTAATAAGTCCATCATATATGTAGAACTTATATTTTGTCCTACAAAGTATATTTCTGGAGATTTTCTATCTTCCTTAGATAGGTTATTTCTAAATGAATGGCTTGCCATTTCTATAGCAGCTCTCGCTCCTAAGTAAGATCCACCTATACCTATAACTAAAAGTACATCTGTATCTGACTTTATTTTTTCTGCTGCTTTCTTTATTCTATCGAATTCTTCTTTATTATAATTTTTAGGAAGCTCCACCCATCCTAAAAAGTCATTTCCTAATCCAGTTTTTTCATGAATCATTTTGTGAGCTTGATCTACATAAGCTTGCATACAATCTACTTCATATTCATTTATAAATCCTATAGCCTTGCTATAATCAAATTTAATATTTCCCATAAATATCCCTCTTTCTTTCTATCTTTAAGAAAATTATAGCATAAACTTCCTCTATAATTAATCATAAATTACATTTCTTTATCTTATAATTCAATACTTTTTATAAAACACTATATTTATTAATATTACAAATAAAAAAGTTGCCTCAAATGAGACAACCTTTATTTTTTAATTAGTTA